>JAKQKW010000360.1 GCA_029560455.1 Candidatus Rifleibacteriota bacterium | reverse complement strand
TCGGCAGTGGCAGCAATCTCATCTTCTCGAACAGACACGGCACCAGCTGAATCATAACCAGTTCCTATTTTTTCAAGGGCCGGAATGAAAGACCGCAAGGGCTTGCCAATCCAGACAGAAACGAATATTGAGCCGGAAATAACGACACCGAGAAGAAGCAGCATGGTCATAACCATACTGAACTGCTCGAAAAAGATCATCATTTCTACGTGATAAGCCGGCAGTCTGGCAACAAAAACATACCCCGGCATACGCTGAGAGGGAATCATTATGCTGGCATAATCCACATCAAAAATATAGGCAGTTCTCTCTGCAGGCAGCAGAGTCAGCTTATCGAATCCTCCGGTATGGCCGGTTGCTTCAACTATTTTTGGCTGTCCGCCGGTGTTTTTGTAAACAGCAATGTCTGGGGAGAAACCCGAAACTCTGCGGTAGTTAACCGCCTCCTGAGGGAGAGTCAGCCTCAGAACTTTTTCATACATCGCTTCTGGACGCAAAAGAACCATAAATACGGCAAAAGGTCGGCCATCGAGATTTATCTGGTGCAGATAACTCAAGGCAAAATCATTGCCGGTGAAAACCTCTGACACGCTCTCAAATCTCTCTTTGGCAAGCCCGAAGTTCTCCTGAACCCTGAAATCTGAAGCTGACGTGATCGCAGATACTCTTCTTTCCGTATCTAAATATCTCGAAGATGGCGAACATTTCTGGTAAAGATCGGCATCGACCTGCCTCAGATACTTATCGAGGATCGACCCGAACAGCGCCCGGCTGGACCTGCGATAACCGGCTGAACTGTCTTTTTGAAAGGAACTGAAGCACCAGCCGCCCTGAGTGACCAGAATAACCGCTGCAGGGTCAATGCCTCGTCGAAGAAATTCAGAACGAACCTGGTTCAGCAGGACAGTGTCGGTTTCGGGCTCGGTCGGCAACCTGAAAGCCTTATTAATAATTCTTTCATTAGAAGTGATACTTGCGGCAGCCTCAGAAAAAACCTCAGACACACCGGCCATTTCAGCCTCAATATGCAACACCAGTTGATGCAGATCACGATGCAGACCGGAAATTTTCACTTCACGAAGATCCTGAAGCGTTGCCGCAAGAGAACCGATAGTGAGCCCGGCAGGAAAGGCTGCAAAAGCAGAAAACCACAGAAGAACTCTGATTTGGATTCTTATTGTTGGCAGGCGTCGAAAAATCAGGCATCTGACAAGAAACATAAACCAGACCCCTGATAAAACAGCAAAATACCACCTTACCGCCGCCTGACGTGGCGAAAGTGGTATCTGAGGCATTTCTCCCAGCAGCAACACAGCAAATCCGCTTATCGGGTCTGAATAACAGATGCGTGCAATTCTGCTGCCAAGAGGAAAAGCTTTTCCCATAAGTTCTACGGGCAGTTGCAGATGAGACTGCTCACTATTCAGAGACTTTTCCGGGAATGTTTTCTGAAAAAAGTTCCAGATATCAGCAACCGTCTGAGCATCAGAAAGTGCCGGATGTACAACCAGAGACTTTGCCGAATCCTTTCGGTAATTCAACATGGCCGGCCAGCATGTTCCGTCAACGCGCGCCTGGCGGCTGA
Source organism: Candidatus Rifleibacteriota bacterium (assembly GCA_029560455.1). The sequence continues at coordinate 21,996 of JAKQKW010000360.1, read as the reverse complement.
CGACGGACCAATCACTGATGATTCGCTCTGAAAGACTGTTGTTCCGAGAAAAACTGACAGGCAGCAGCATAAAGAAACCTGCGCAGACCCTCCTGTCCTCAGCTCTTACAAAGATTTCCCAGGTAAAGTAATAATTACGACCCTGAAAAATTACCGGAATGGGCTTGAGACGGAAGTCGGGTAGAAACATTTCAATAAAAGCCATTTTGCCAAAAAGCGTTCTAATGCGCTGTTCCCAGTTGCTCCCTGATAACTCGGATGTCCCGTTCTCAAAATGATCCACCATCTGGCCGAACAACTGGCGAAAAAGGTAGCCGGAAATTCTCCGATCAGTGCTGTTCATTGCCCAATCACCATTTTTCTGAAAAAACTGCATGGTTATCGGCCGATCTTTTTCTTTGTGAAAAAGCAACTCTGCAGACTGTTCAAGCGCCAGCTTGTAATCGTAAGTTTTGGCGGCCAGAGCCTGAATGGTGTTGCGATACTCGATAGCCATTTCCCGACACCAGAAATCTGAAGAAGTTGCCTGAAACACGCGTTCTGCCAGAGCATCATTCTTTTTAAACCAGCCGGAAAACATCTGGCGGCGAGCCCAGGTATCTTCTCCGTCGGGGTGCCAGTCCCAGGCAATAATCAAGCCGGGTACCAGACTGAGCAGAAAAATCATAAGCCAGCTGTAATAGCGACTGAAAGACAGACCAGACAGTTGTTTGCCGTTAACCGCAGTGGAACTCATCTGATTTTGATTTCCTTGAGTATGTCAAGCCCACGACTGCGACAATCATTAGCATCTACTGAATCACTGAAAGCAACAAGATTTATAATCTCTGCCACCTTCTGAAGGCTCTTGAATTCTTCATCCGAAATCACCTTCGCCTCAAGCAACCTTTTATGAAAATCTGAAGGGGTCTCAAAAGGACGGCGAGTCAGAGGCAATCGGGCTTCCCATTCAAGATACCATAAAGGTATCCAGGTCGAGGACCTGGTCAGTTTCGCCATCACAAAGCGAATTCGTCGGCCGAAAAATAGCACAGTGGCCCCAACTAACAGGAGATAAAAAGGATTGAGCAAAAAGCTCGACAGCGAATGCAGGCGCTCTGAAAGCGCGGCAAGAATCTTGCGAAAACCAAGATTCTGCGAACGATCGTCAAAACTGTAAACATAGCTGAACCAATAGCCCTCATAGGTTTCCCAGAGCGACTGAAGAATTTTTTCAATTTCTGATTCCGCTTCCCGATCAATTGCCGCCGGAGTCGGGTCAAAAGGAACCCAGCCGGAAGACGGGAAAAAAACCTCTACCCAGGTGTGTGCATGTCCCTGTCTAACTGTAAAAAACTTGCCAACGTCATTCCATTCGCCCATCGTATAGCCACTGACCGGCCTTGCAGGAATCTGCATTACCCGCAAAATAAGAGCCAGAGCCGTTGCAAAATGTTCGCAGCTGCCTGATTTATTCTCAAACAGAAAAAACTCCACCGGATCCATACCTCCGGTGTCTGATTGCTCCAATGAATAAACACACTGCCTCTGAATAAAGGCAACAGCACGGTTTACACGTTCTGCATAGGTCTGCGTTCCTGAAGCCAGCTGATGTGCAAGGTTAGACAACCTTTCCGGAATCCCTGAGGTTGAGAGATACTGCTTAACTCCTCTTTCATTTATCAGTTCTCCAACGTTTGTATCCTGAACTTCGATGGGGTTTAAAATCAGATTTGCAATATACCTGCGACTGCCGGAAACCCTGTTGAGAAAGTAGAGGGTGCGGTCTTCTTCAACCCCGATAAATGGCAGCCCAATTGCAAGATCAGTTGTCTGGTCCGGCACAAAAATCAACGGCGGCTCCGTATTCTCAAGAATTATCTCAAACGGATGCAGGTCGCGCTGAAAATTCAGGTCATCAATCAGTCTGATTTCACCCTGATTTCGGCGAAGATCTGCGTGCCAACGTCTTTTTCGCCCCTTTTCCCATTGTCCGTTACGATAAACAGAGAAGGTTGTACCACGAATGGTTCTCGCCCGCAGTCTGCGTATTATTGATGGTGAACTGGTTCGTTCTTCAAAAGGCTTCAAGCGCATCACTACCGCCGGATTATCCTCCAGCAACCCCGGTTCACCAAGGCTTAACGTATCACTGAACCCTTTTAAACGCCTTTTTGAAGCCTCTGACGACAGCCCGATACTCTCGGTTCTGGGAATCAGATAGAACAGCACCAGCCACATAAATGCAAACACACCGGCAGAAACAAAAAAACCGAAACTCTGAACTCTGAAACTACGATAGAGAGTATCTTCAGATCGCCGAAGCCTGGAAATGCAGCTGTGGCGAAAACCGGATATCCAGCGAAGAACCAGGAAAAAACAGAACAGGTATGGAACCAGAACCAGAGGAAAAATGAAATTTACATTCATTGCTGCAACAGCCAGAATAATCATCAGCGACAAAACCATTCCGCCGTAGATATCTCTGAGAGTTCTCGCCAGCGAGACCTGCAACAATAGAATAATACAGGTAAACTCAATCAGAAGAACAATTCCCGGAACCGGCCCGGATCGCTGCCACAAAGCATAAAACAGTACAAGAACGCTGATCAGCTGAGAAACAACCCCGGCAAGTGGCGAAACCAGTGGGCGACCGCGAAATAGAAAAACGATCAAGGGGAGCGAGAAAAAAGACAGCAGAGGCCGGAGAAAACCGGTTGAGTAAACAGCCAGATAAGAGCAAAAAACCAGAGCGACAAGAAGTCTGAAAGCAAAAACGCTTATCTCAGGCCTTAGGGCAGAAGAATAAAGCGTATTACGACTTTGTCCCTGAATTGTAAAATTGTTTACATCAACAAGAATATTCAAATTATCGTACCATCAACTGAGCGAGTCTGACCTCATCCTGCCCACCGTCTGCAGGAGGGATAGCCTCTTCATGTTTGAGACATGCCAGCCATCTGACAATGTCAGAAAAATCATCGTTTACCGAAAGCCAGGTATATCCCTTACGAAAAGAATCTGCCCAGACAAGGGCATCCGAGCGTGCATCACGTAACCCGACAATTAGACCTGCAACGATCTGCAGACCTTTTTCAAACCGGGCCTGGTCCAGGCCTGAAAAGTTGAAGCACAGACGCCTGGGCGCGCCAAAGTTAACCGACCTTATCAGGACCCATTCATGCGTCGACCTCGCCGAAATTTTCCAGTTAATCATTGTCGCATCAGAGCCTTCATGATAAAGGCTCTGCATCCAGTAATCACCCTCTTTACCCGCGACCTGGCGCTGCTGGCTTCCCGTCGGGTCTTTTGCCAGAGGCTCAGGAACATTTCTGGCCAGTTCTGGTCCGACTGGAAGCGCATCAACAGGAATTTCGATCCGCGTAACAAAAAGATCGACCGGGTAACAGGAGAGCACTCTCATATCCTTGACAAGATATTGACCACGGGCGCCAACAACAAAGGACGTTTTGAGAATCACCATGGAACGGGCAGGTAGAAAGGCCTGAAAATCATCTTCAAATGCAAGCGAATGATGAGGACGCCCGGCAATCTCCTCAATTCTACAGCGAAGCAGACACGGATTCCCGGCAAAGCAGAATTCAGGAACCTGCAGCTCGACTTTCAATCCGCTCAGGTTTCTCAATGAAGATATGCCCGCCATTACCAGACAGGCGAAAAAGCAGCTGCTCATAAGATAAAGCAGGTTGTTACCGGTATTCTGAGCTGCAAAAAGTAAAAATGCAGCTAGAAACAGCAGGGTTTTTCCTGAATTCGTAAGGCTTATTCTCAGCCTGGGCTTATTCAACTTCCACCCTCTGCAGGATTTCACCGGCCAGCCAGTCGTTTCTGGCGCCTTCGCCCCCATAAATCGAAACGCCCCTGAGGCCGATACGGTGAGCCAGCACTTCGGGCGCAATTTCTTTTACCGTATCAATACTGACAAAACTCTGCCCGCGGTAAAAGGCAAGGGCCTGAGAAGCACGCATGAGCGCGATACTGCCGCGTGGGCTCACTGGCAGTTCAACCTCATCATGGTTTCTGATAGAATTCATCAGCCGGCTTATATACTGCAATACCGGGTCAGCAACCGGAATGGTTCTTACCTGCTCCTGAGCGGCAACAACTTCAGCCAGGCTCAAAAACCCTCTGACAGTCTGCTCCGAAGATTTTCCGACACTGATGTGCTTTTTCAGAATCGCCACTTCAGAACTTTCATCAGGGTAACCGAGCGAAATACGCATCATAAAACGGTCCCGCTGTGATTCAGGCAGTGGATATGTTCCATGGAACCCCTTGGGATTCTGAGTTGCAATAACCATAAAAGGCTTTACCAGCTCAATATGCTGTTTTTCAACGCTGACGGCAAATTCATTCATTGCCTGCAGCAGTGCGCTCTGGGTTTTTGGTGGAGCCCGGTTCAATTCGTCTGCCAGCACAACGTTAGCAAAAATTGCTCCCCTGATAAATTCGAAATCCTCGGTTTGTCGACGGTAAATTCTCGTGCCTATAACATCAGAGGGCAAAAGGTCGGCAGTAAACTGAATTCGACTGAAAACACCGCCAATGGCGTTAGACAGAGCTGAAGCCAGGGTCGTCTTGCCGACGCCCGGCATATCTTCAAGAAGCAGATGCCCTTCGGCGAGAAGGCAGACCAAAGTTTTTTCGATCTGTCTGTCCTTACCAACAATGATCAGTTTGAGTTCTTCGGCAAGTTGCTGAAACGATTTTCTGATTTTATCAATATCCATATTGTGTATTTACTTTACCAGTAAAATTGAATTTATGGTAGTATAAAACCACTTCAGACTTACACACAACCCCGAAAGGAAGGAAAGAATGGCAAAAAAGACAACAGGTTCTGAGAAAAACAGCGTCAAGGTCTTCAAGGTCGCTAACGCCTGGGATAAAATCAAAGGCAGCGAATTGAAGCTTCTTGAAAAACGCAACCAGGACTATCTCAAATTTATCAACACATGCAAAACTGAACGCGGAACAATCGAATATATCGAAACCCGCGCCAACAAAGCCGGCTACAAGATGCTCCCCCCTCTTGGCCAGGGCAAAAAGCTTAAACCAGGCAGCAAGGTAATGTTCATCAACAAAAACCGCGCCCTGGGTATGGCGATTATCGGCAAAAGACCAGCCAGTGAAGGCTTCAGGCTTATTGCTGCCCACCACGATGTTCCCCGCATCGATATCAAAGCCCAGCCTCTCTATGAAAAACATGGACTGGCCCTGTTCAAAACTCACTACTATGGCGGCATTAAAAAATTCCAGTGGGCCGCGATTCCCCTTTCATTGCACATCTTTGCAGTGGGCAAAAATGGCAAACTGATGACCTTCGTCATTGGCGAAAAGCCAGGCGACCCGGTTTTCACGATTACCGACGTTGCTCCTCATATCGGCAAAAAGATTCAATACGAACGTAAAACCGCAGATGTAATCAGCGGCGAAGAATTGAACATTGTTGTCGGACACCAGCCCGAAGCAGCCTCAGACGAAAAAGAAGCCGAAACACCAAACCGCATTAAAAATGCGATTCTGCGCCACATTGAAAAAGACTTCGGCCTCACCGAAGAAGATCTGGCCTGGGCTGAAATCCGTGCCGTTCCCGCCATGCCGGCCGCTGAAATCGGCTTTGACCGCGCCATGATCGGCGCCTACGGCCACGATGATCGCGCCTGCGTTGGCGCCGCCTTCGCCGCCATTTCTGAGCTCGATGTGCCCGAACACACCGCGGCGATCCTTCTTCTCGACAAGGAAGAAATCGGCTCTGCCGGCCCGAACGGTGCGCAGTCACAGATGGTTACAGACTTTCTCGGCCGCCTGACTGAAGCCACCTCTGGCGAATCGACCTTTGCCGCAATCAGAAACGCTCTCGGTGCGACCCAGGTGCTTTCGGCCGACACCAACGCCCCGATCGATCCGACTTTTGAAGGCGCTTATGACCCGATGAACTCAGGTGTTGTCGGCAAGGGCGTCTGGATAACCAAACATTCAGGTTCTGCCGGCAAGTCAGGCAGCAGTGAAGCTGACATCGAATATCTCGCCTGCATCAGAAGCATGCTGAGCAAAGAAAATATTCCATATCAGTTCGGTGAAATGGGCAAGGTTGATGAAGGCGGCGGCGGAACCGTGGCCTACCTGCTGGCAAACCTCAACATGAGCGTTGTCGACATTTCTCTGCCGACTCTCAGTCTGCATTCACCCTTCGAACTTATCTCAAAGGTCGACTACCACTATTCTGTGAGTGCCTACAGGGCATTCATGCAGAACCACTACTGACATCTGACCTGAAACGGAACGGAGTTGCCCGGCTACGGGCGCTTCGTTCCGTATTTTTAATGGCGAAATGGATATACAGACTCTCGAAAAACTGATCAGAGGCAAAAAACTGATTACGCCACTGCTGGTGTTCTCGGGCCCCGAAACTTTTCTTAAAGAAAAGACCTTCGCGCTGATGGTTTCATCGTTTGTTCCCAAAGATGAGCAAGCAGACAATGTTTCAAGAGTTATCAGCAATGTAAAAGAGCTGCCAGAAACCCTTAACCTGATTTTCAGCTTTTCGTTCAACCCGAGCCCGCGCCTGTTTTACATTCAGGATATAGATGCAACTCCGGCAAAGCAGCGCAAGGAATTCATTGACCGCCTGCAACAGGGCGGGATTCCTGCCGATACTCTGATCGTTTTCTCGGTCAACGATGGTCGTATTGCAACAGAGATAACTGCAAAGTTTAAAGGGCAGGCCGACAAAATCGACTTCTGGGCGCCCTTTGCCAACCAGCTTGGCACCTGGGTCAAAAGGGAAGCGGTTGAACTTGGCTGTGAAATCAGCGACGAGGCTGCTGACCTGCTGATAGAACTCGCCGGCTCAGACCTTGCGCTTCTGCACCAGGAACTGTCAAAGCTGGCGCTTGCCAAGGCCGGCGGCAAAATCGGCCTGGCAGAAGTAAAAACCGGCGTTGCCTATCTGCGACAGGACACAGTCTTCGATTATCTCGAACATTTTGGTCGCCGAAATCCGGTTAAAGCCATCAGATGCCTCGACAGTCTTGTAAGCCGGGGCGAAGCCCCCCAGAAAATCTGGTTCATGCTCTGCCGACAATTGCGCGAGTTTCGCCTGTTCAACGAAATCTCGCTCGACCGGCCTGATATTTTTGAGCCGGTCATCAATCTGTTGCGTAAATACCGTCAGATTGCTGCCAAATCAGACTTTAAGGCGAATCAGGAAAAAAAGAACATCCTTGCCGAAATTCAAAGCCTTGCAGACAGTATGCCAGAAACAATAGTTTCAGCGCTTGGTCTTAAACAGCAACAGAAACTAAAAAATCTGCATCTGGCACTGAACTTTTCATACCAGGAACTCATCAAAACCTGGCCTCAGATGCTTGCGCTCGACCTGCATCTCAAATCAGGCCCGCCAGATACGGGAGCAGCCCTGCAAAATTTTACCGCAACCCTACTCTGCGAAAAACCTCTCTAAAGCCATAAACCGGAAGCATGCATGCGCACACTTCCGGATAAATGGCTAACAGTCGATCAGTTAATCAAATTAACAAAAAAGCAGATCAGCTCTGCAGTCTGTTGATGGCCTTTGTCAGGCGACTGATTTTTCTGGCAGCGGTTTTAGGATGAATAATTTTGTTCGAAGCAGCCTTGGCAAATTTTTTGATGGCTTCTTTGGTTGCTTCTGCCACTTCGCCGGCCGGTTTTTTGGTTTCGGCGGCGGTAATGGCCTTTTTGCGGAGGGTCTTGAGTTCAGACTTTACAGATACCCGCAGGGTATGGCGGCGGGCGGCTTTGCGAGCATTTTTAGCAGCTGATTTAGTATTAGCCATGACGATCACCTTTCGTAATTCAATATTGGAAAGTCAAGTCTATCACTAATTGAATTAAATTTCAATACCTTTTTTATCTTGAAATCGTACCCCTGCCCGCCCATCAGCCAGTTAAGGGGTGTACATAAAAATTCCCGAAGTTTTTTCCAAACTTCGGGAATTTTCAGGCTGAACAATTAAATCAGAAGAATCAAGGGATTGTGTAAGTGCAGAGCACAAAATGCTCTTCGGTCGGGTAAAAACCCATCACCCGGCCATCGGGGCAGACAACCCTTTTTCTCGGGAGATCGGGGGCAAGATGAGGAATTGTGTGAACGTCAAGTTCTCCGAGAACCTTGCCATCTGGAGCACAGCGATAAATACGCTCGCGATAAATCTGACCTTCTTCATGACAGGCCACCAGGCAGAAATAAACGTTGCCGGCAGCATCGAGGCCCAGAATCTCGCCACCGGCGTAAGTGACGCCCGGGTGCTTTTCAACATAGGGGAATTTGCCAATCACAAGCGTTTCGGCCGGTGAAGCTACAGTTCGCAAATACAGATCTGCTTCCAGATCGGCAATCTCAAGACCAAAGAGCTTTCCTGACGGGTCAGAGTAAAGACTCAGACTCTGGTCGCCAACCATCTGCTCGACAAGTTCGCCGTTCTGACCGAACCTGAGAACCGACTGCATAACCGGGTGGCTTACCAGGAGATCACCGTTGCGGTCAAATTCTATGGCGCGGGCACCGTTGAAACCTTCGAGAGAATGAACCTTTTCGCCCTTCGCATCGGTAATGTAAATAAAGCCGTCGGCACTGTTAAGAAACGCTATTCTGCCATCTGAAGCAACCGCAAAGTCGATAACTATTTTACCAAAGCCATCGAGAGATATGCTCTTTTCTACGGTTGCGTCCGGCTTGAAAAGCTTAAGCTGCCGATTGAGCGAATCAAGAACCCAGATGTTACCACCTTCGGCCATGCGAAACGCCCACGGCACACCATAAGACATGGCATCGGTATCCTGATCCTGGCCCCCGACCTGAGAAGCCCCGCTACCAAAGGGAATTTTCAACAGATCGACCGATTCAGAAGCATTGAACATGCTTTTATGATAGATCAGGTTATTGATCGTTTTATATTCTGTCTCCTGGGCAAAGCCCAGGGCGGCGGTCATGACAAGAATTACAAGAAAAAGCTTTTTGAACATATTTCTTTCCTGACTATCCTTTAAGGCAGCTTGAGAGCTGATCTCGGGTTAACATGCTGACCGTTCTTCTTCAGCTCAAAATGCAGATGCGCACCTGTTGTGTAAATACCGGTATTGTCTGAGCGAGCAATTTCCTGGCCCATGCCAACTCTCTGGCCCTGTTTAACAGAGTAACTTCTGAGGTGGCAGTAAAAAGACTCGTAGCCATTATCGTAACGAACCTTCACATAGCGGCCACCGCCGGATTCGTAACCGACAGCAACAACAGTACCGTCGCCAAGTGCATTGAGCCTGGTGCCGTTACCAACCGGCAGGTCGATGCCGTAGTGCATACTGCGGGTGCCTTTGGTCGGGTGAATGCGCATGCCATATTCAGAACTTGCCCGCGAAGGCATAGGAGCGCATGGCATTGCGCCAAAGCGACCATTACCACTGACAACAGGAGTGCTGTTTCCGGAATTACCGGAAGAAGAACTTGGCTGCTGCCACGGATAGACGACAGGCGTCTTACCGGCGGGGTTGCCTGGCGTCGAAACATAGTTTGCATGCACATAGGCGATTTTGCCGTTGTATCTGATTTTGTACCATGCGCCTTCTCTGCCTAGAACCTCAAGACTATCCCCCTCATGGAAACTACCGATAATTTTTCCCCAGGGGCCGGTTCTTATATTTAAAGAAGTGCTGACGTGCACAGTACCTTTGGTGACTTTTTCTTCAGTCGATTCAACCTTTTTGCCGGCCTGAGAATTCAGATATACTTTCTTTTCCTCGAACGGGTCGGCGGCGGTTACAGCGGCTGCAAGCCCACCAGTAAGAAGTATTGCCAGAAATACATTTGATTTTTTCATAGCTGACCTCACTTAATTAGAATCATACATTATACTGACCAAAAAAACTTTAGTTTTTTATCATTAGCGGTTTTGTTGAATTGCCCGCCTGAAAAAGTTATAATCGGCTTTGAACAAAGTCTAAGACGAAGGGCGCCCCCTGCCTTTGAAAAAACAATTTCTCGATCTGCTTAACGAAATTGAATCATTTTCTGATTTTTCTGAACTCCCGGCTCAGATTTCTGAATTGCTGCAGCCTTTTTCTGATTTTACCGGGCTCGCAGCAAGATTTTATATTGGCAGTGACGACAACTGGAAAGTTTTTACAATAAAGCACGGAACGGAAATTGGTGCGCAACTGTTTGACAATCCACCATGCAGACCAAGGTTTGATCTTGGCGAAATGCCAACAGAAGTCTTGATTTCCGGTCAACGGCTGTTTCTTTTTCAGAGCAGCTTCTATTCAGGCAATGCCAGACTTGGCGACCTGGCTCTTCTTATTGCCAGTGAAAGCAGAGAACCTCATCAGAACTGGCAGACAATCACCGATGTGATGGCAAAAAAGCTCGGCAGCCGCTTCCTTTTTCCGGCGCATCTTTTGCCACATCCGATCAATGACCCTGACCGCCTGCTGACTTTTCTGCACGAAACCCAGGCGCTGCTTACCAATGGCCGCCGGGTCGATGCGCTCCCCCCCGGTTTCGAGAAAAAGCAGGCAGAAATCTGGTTCAACGAAGACCGACCTTTTATAGAAGCTTTTCTTAAACGACTGCAGAATGAATTCAATCTGCATGCGACTTTTATCATTCAAAGCGCTGGCCCGGGTTATTACAACCATCTGGCGGTTATGGCCATCGATGAAGACGAAGAAATAGAAGAAAATCTTTCTGAGCTCATCGAAGCTGCTCTGTCGCATGATCCGATGCAGGAAATCGCAATCATCTCGCGCGCCCAGCTTAAAATCGGGCGTAGCGAATTCAGGGTTGGCTCACCGGCACCGCTTGTTTTCGCCTGCCAGGCCGGCGGCGTAACCTACGGCCATCTTGGTGTGGCCGTATCAGGTCATCAGGTACACCGACATGTCAGTCACACTTCACGTTTGATGCCGATGCTGGCCAATCAGCTGGGTCTGTATTTCAGTCATTTTTACCAGTTGCGCAAAGAGGCACTGCACGGTCGAATGCTTCAACAGATCAATCAGACCTGCAATACCATCAACTCTTCTGTCGACATCGGCGCAATACTTTTCAAGCTTGTCGAAAGCCTGAACTATCTTTTTGGTCAGTATTCAGGTGCGATTCTGATTTTTTCACGTGAAACTTCAGAGCTCGAAATCGTGAATTATCTGGGTGCGAATGTTCCTGAGAACTTTGACCTGGCGACACTTATAAACAATTCTGGGCCTTTAACTGAAGCAATCAACGAAGGCTCAGCCTTTGACAATCGCGACGGCAGATACGATCTTCCCATCAGATACGTTTTGCCGCTTGCCACTACCCCTCAGGCAACATCGATTACTTCAGAATTTATCCCACTGCGCTCTCTCGGAGGAGTGGTTCTGTTCGATTCACCTGTCAACAAGCCCCTGACCGAAGAAGATCTGACAAAACTGATGCCTATTCTTCTCAACGGCATCAGTGCATCGCTGCAGGTTGCCTGCAATTATGCCGAGAAACTCGACACCATCAAGGCGCTCGAAGGCCTTATGGCGAGGCTCTCTGACACTGACGCCCTTCTCGATGAAATGATCATCATCATCCGCCGCCTTCTCAAGGTAAACCGCATATCATTTCTCGAACTCGACGAGAGCGGCGAGTTCTTACGCATTAAAAAGGGGTTTGGCCTACCGCCAGGCATTATCGACAAAACCAGAATACCCATCGGCGAAGAGATCTCGGGTTATGTCGCGCGCCAGGGCCGTTCATACCGCATCGACAACATCGAATCGGAAGGGGTCTTCAAAAAGCGCTCGCTCGAACACTATCTCAACCGGTCACTGTTATCGGTGCCTCTCATCAACAGCCGGGGTACCCCGGGCCGAAAAGTTATCGGTGTTATCAACGTTAACAATAAAACCAACGGGCTGACCTTCACCATGCAGGATCAGCAGCTGCTCGAAGGTATCGCCCATCTGGTCGTCACCGCGCTTGAAAACGTCAGGTTTCTCGCTGAGCAACATGAAAAGGACCTGCTTGAAAGGCAGCTGAAAGACGCCAAAGACATTCAGATGTCGCTGATGCCGAAAAATTTTACCGATCTGCCAGAAAATCTCGAAGTATTCGGCCAGAGCATCCCGGCCAGACAGATTGGTGGCGACTTTTTCGACATCTTCAATCTCAACGACGGCAGGCTGCTGGCAGTTCTTGGCGACGTTTCAGGCAAAGGCATGCCGGCCGCAATTCTCATGGCTGTCACCAGAATGATCATCTGGTCTGTGGTGCAGGATTGCGCCGACCCGGTCCAGATTATTGAGAAGGCAAATGACAAGCTGTGCAGCCAGCTCGATTCTTACCATTTTGTCACCATGCAGATTGTTGCAATCGACCCGCTGACAGGTGCCTGCGAAATGTCATCGGCCGGGCATGGGCCACTTCTGGCAAGGCTGAATGCTCAATGCCGCCTCATCGAAAGCAAAAGTGGCCCCCCGCTTGGTATTGGTGGCATCAAAGGTGTGTATCACAAGGCAAAATTCAAAATGGAAGCTGGCGACGCCTTCTTTATGTACACTGATGGCCTCTCAGAAGAACGTTCTGCCTCGGGCGAAATGTTCGGAACCGAGCGCATCAGTTACCTGCTTGGCTCAAGCCCTGACCGTTCAGCAAAACAGCTTGTTGAAGCAATGATCAGCGCAATTGAGAACTGGCGTGGTTCTAATGAAGCTCATGATGATTTGACTGTTTTTACTCTTAATTATAAAGGATCTGCAAAATGAGGCAGCAGGAACAGCTTAGAACACTTGAATTCCATGCCAGACTGGCAGAAAAAGCTGCCGAAACAGAAGATCTGCACCTGCTGGTTGAAGCCATCATCTCTGAAACAGTGGTATTCATGAATGCGAGTTCGGGCTCAATCATGGTTTTCGACCCGGAAGAAAACTGTCTGAAACTCTATGTTTCATCGCACCATCCAGGAATGCAGAAAAACACACGAACCGGTCCTGTGGCTAAAGTAGCCTTGAAACAGGGCATTGCAGGGCAGGTTTTCACCACTGGCCGACCGGTTGTGTCCGAAAGCCTTACCAGGGCAGATAAATCAATCAAGCTCAGCCGCAAAAATGATTCGGGTTCTTTTCTTTCGGCACCACTGAAACTGCACCAGAAAATGATCGGCGTCATGAATCTCAATCGCAGTCAGGGGCAAAAAGGTTTTTCTGAAGAAGATCTGGTTAAGCTGAAATCTGTCGACACCCTTATTGCCGGCCTTATCGAAAAAGAAAATCTTCTGCAGACCATAGAAAGTAACCGTCGCGAGATTGCCAGCCTTTACTCCATTTCCTGTATTCTGGCCAGCAACCGCGATTTTGTCAGTCGCCTGATCGATTTTCTGGTCAAACTTTCTGACGAAATAGGCCTCGAAAGATCAGCAGTGATAGAACTGAACCCACAATTCAGCGAATCAATTTTCACAGCCAATGGAAGCACTATCGAGATTCTTGCGGCACACCGCCTCGAGCCATCAAAACTGCAGCAGATGGTTGATTCGGTTGCCGCCAGACTGAGAATGCAGCTGCAGAAGCCAGCAATAAACAGTATCGAAACTGAAGAGCCCGATGCCCCGCTCACGCTTTCGTTTGAAGAAGAAGATGGGGCGCGCGAACTTTTCTGTCTGCCACTGGTAGTCGAAGGTAAACCATCGCATCTGCTCCTGGTCAGTCGCCGACATGTGGCAGAAGACACACAGCAGGCAGTCAGATATTACCGTTTTCTCTACCTGATTTCGCAGAATCTGGCGATGGCAATTGCCCGTAACAAAATGTTTCAGCGCATGGAACAGGACAGACTGATGCTGATTGACGAGTCCCGCCAGAACGAAGTTTTTCTGGATATCAGCAAAGATCTTGCTTCGACACTTGATCCGGTTACCATTCTGCAGAAGGCGTTTGTCAGATTTCGTGAATTGATCAACTTTACGACGATCGGCATTCTGCTCTTTGACGACATCGATAACAATTATCGCCTTTTTGTACAACCCGGCGAAAGCATCTCACAGGAATTTCAGGAAAAACTTGCATCCAACATCTTCGAACTTTTCAGCGACTATCCCGCTGACCCGCCTCTTACCAGAGAGAACTTTCACAAACCCTCTTTCTTCAATCCGCACAACCCCGGCAACCGGCCGACAAAAAATTTCAAACATGTTCTACATCTGCCCATTATAATAAGTGACAGGTTCAGAGGGCTGATCCATCTTGCGCGTGGCGAAGACAAACCCTTCACCACCAAAGATCTCGACATAACCTCTCATTTTACCGGCATTTTCATCACCAGTATCAAAAATGCCCTCATTCACAAAAGAACTGAAAAACTCGCATTCACCGACCCGCTTACAGAGCTGTTCAATCACCGCTACTTTCAGGAAACCCTGGCGCACGAATTTATCAGAGCGCGCCGCTATTCAAAACCACTTTCGCTTATGGTCATCGACATAGATTTCTTTAAAAAATTCAATGATACCTGGGGTCATCTGGTTGGCGATCAGGTATTGCGCCACGTTGCAGCTATCTTTAAGAATTCGGTTCGCGAACAGATCGATACCGTTGCCCGGTATGGTGGCGAAGAATTCGCGGTCATATTGCCCGAAACGTCACTTGATGGCGCCAAACTATTTGCGGAACGTATTCGCAGCAAGGTTGAGCAATCACGACTTAATCACGACGGCAATGAACTTTCTGTAACCCTTTCTATCGGCGTCTCATGCACTCTTGTCACCAATTGCGACAAAACCAGCGATCTGATTGAAGCTGCCGACCTGGCCCTTTACAAAGCCAAAGAGAATGGCCGCAATCAGGTTTTATCTTACGAAGAAGGCCAGCTGAAACATGAAAAACATTAAAAAGCGTGCGGTCAACCAGACCGAACAAACCTTCAAAAGACTTTCAAGACTGTCTGATATTTCGATGGCCCTCTCTTCAGGAACAGAATTGAATGACCTTCTTAAAAGCATGGCAAAAACGGCCAAAGAAGCACTCGCATCTGACGAAGTATACTTCATGCTGCTTGATCGCGAATCGTTCGAACTGGTTTTTTCTGCCTGCAGTGGCGGCAGAAGAAAGCGACCCGAGAAGGTTCGCTGCCTTGACCGCCGCACCATCATCAATTCTGAAGAAGAATTTGGCTTCGCTCCCTGTACTACCGAAACTCAATCAGATTCTGACGAAGAAGCACCAATTGGCGAAGCCCTGCTTCTGCGCAACGCTTTTTCGAGCCGCCAGCGCCTTCTTTATTCAGGCGAAATGCATGACCCGCTGTTCAAAGACACGCCTTTCACCTCGGCCATGCTGATACCGTTGATGACCAACACTCAGTGCGTCGGGCTGATGGTCACCGGTAATATTGAGCAAAACAAGCCCTTCAGCGTTAACGATCTTGAAGAAGCCACGGTTTTTGCCAATCTTGCGGCAATGAAAATCGAGCATAACGGGCTGCTTCTCGAGCGCGAAAACCGCATTAGAGAAATGGAAAAGCTGAACGTGCTCGCCAAAAGATTTTCTTCGGTTCAAACCCTCGAAGGTCTTATCGGCCTGTCTTTCGAATATCTCTCACAGCTGATTCAGCACGACCTTGGCATAGTCTGTCTCTACAAAGATGACGAAGAAACCAGATACTTCGTTTCGCGTCTGCCTCTGGCCCCGTCAAGCCTCGATGGCCTTACCGGTCACATTGACGACATCAGTTTTAAAATCAGGGGCAAAGCCCCGCGCATTACCAGATGCCAGCAGCTTTTTCTGCCAGGCCAGAAGACCATGAGCATGGACAAAATCTTCAGGCGCAAGGTCCAGTCGTTTATGACTGTACCGCTTACGGTCCAGGGCAAAAACATTGGCCTCATCAACCTCAGCGCTACCCGGCAAAAGGCTTTTAATCGCGAGCATCTGCGCACTTTCACTACGCTTTCGAATCTGCTGGCAACCGCTATCGAAAATGTAAAAATCCGCCTTTACCTCGAACGCCGTATTGACGAAATTTCAGTTCTTTTCGAGATTTCGCAGTCGATTACCTCAACACTGGTTCTTGACGAAGTTCTCGACTCAATTGTCAACTTCTCGATGGAAATGATGAATGCCCTGCGCTGCGAGCTGCGTCTACTCGACCTCACCGGTGAACTGCTCGAAGTAAGAGCCTCACGGGGCTTGTCAAAGTCATTTCTGTCTTCGACTGCCATCAGGGTCGGTGAAGGCATTATCGGCAGCTGCTTTTCTCAGAGATTGCCTATTTCGGTAGTTGACGCCCGCAAAGACCCGCGCACCAAATACACTTCACTGGTCAAGCGCGAAAAACTTGCCGGCCTTCTCGCTGTACCGATCATGCAGCGGGGTCGCCCGATCGGCGTCATCACCATTTATACCAGCAAGCCGCGTGATTTCTCTCAGGATGAAATCGACCTGCTGTCGACCTTCGCCTCACAGGCCAGTATTGCCATCGAAAACGCCAAGCTGTATGCCGAAATGAAGCGCCAGTATCTGTCGATGGTCATGGCTCTGGCAGCGGCAATCGAAGCCAAAGATTCTTATACACATGGTCACAGCACCAAGGTTATGGAATACGCAGTCAAGATCGGTGAAGAACTTGGTCTGAGTGAAGACGAAATCGAAACGGTCAGATATGCCGGCCTGCTGCACGATATCGGTAAAATCGGCATCAAAGACGTGATTCTTACCAAAGAAGGACATCTCACCGACGAAGAAATCAACGAACTGCACCGGCACCCTGAATATGGCGCCTCGATCATGGAAAGAGTCGAAATACTCAAAGAAATTGCGCCACTCACGCTTTATCATCACGAGCGCTATGACGGAACCGGCTATCCGCTTGGCCTGAAGGGCGACCAGATTCCGCTCGGTGCACGTATTCTGGCTGTTGCCGACACTTACGATGCCATGATTGCCGATCGCCCATATCGCAAGGCTTTTCCGTTCGAGTATGTGAAGCACGAAATGAAGAAAGCTGCCGGAACCCAGCTTGACCCGGAGATAGTTAAAATCTTTTTCGAAATTCTCAAGCGCGAGGGTATCGGCAACTAGCCATCTTGATGAAATACAGCCCAGCAGAACTGATTGCCCTGCCCCACAATGCCGACCTCGACCATCTCGGTGCGGTACGGTGCCTGCTGCTTAAATTTCCCGAAGCAAGAATTCTGCACCCGGTCAGATTCAGGCAGAACGCCTGGGAATGTGGGCGACGCCTCGACTGGTTCAAAACTGTCAAATTTGCCGAAGTTGACTTTGCAGCAGTCAGAAAAGTTTATCTTGTCGGCCTCGATCAACCCAGGCAAAACCCTGAACTTGTCGAAGAGCTTGCCCGTTTTACCCCTGCGGTAAAGATATTTTCAGACCGCAAGCACTCGTTTCCGTTTGCCTGCGAGTCTTTTCCGAATCAGAGTCTGAGTCTCACCGCGTCGCTGATGAACCAGCTGCATGATGCGGGAATGCGCTTCACCAACGAAGACATGCAGCTTTTCAAGCTTGCAGTGATAGAAAAGACATGGGCCGGACTCTCGGCTAAAATACGGGCCGAAGACAACCGGGCTCTTAATTTTCTGCAGCGGCAGTTCACCCCGCCGGGAAAGATTGCCAACAGTATTGTTCTCGGGCTGCGTGAAGGTCAGACAGGGCTCTATCACCACATGCTGAAGAACATAGAAGATATTCAACCCGGACATTGGCCGGTTACACTGATTGCGGTCAAAACTACCGGCCAGGTGCAGGATATCGAGCCGGTTGTCGATGCGGTATGGTCGGATGTTGCGCAGCCGGTGATGCTGCTTGTTCTCTCATCCGGCAATTTTTCGCGCGTCTGGGCACGCAGCAGCATCTCGCAGATCGACTTTTTTGAGGTTTTTAAAGACTTCAGGCCAGTACGCATTCGCAGATGGGTTTATTTTCACTTCTCGGGTGAAAGTCACGAGCAGAACCGGCTGCATATTCTCGGGCATCTTAAAAATCATCTTAAACCCGACATGACCGCAGGCGACATCATGTCTGCATCGCCGCAGCTGATCGACTGGCATTCGACCATTCGCAATGCCTTTGACATGATGCTTAAGTTCAATATCATGTCGCTGATTGTCATGAAAAATCACGAATTCGCAGGTATCGTCACCCGTCGCGACCTTGACCGGGCACTGCAGATGAATCTTCTTGATGCAGAAATAGGTCCTTACGTGCCGACCAACGTGCCGGCAGTCAGCCCATCTACCCCAGTCAGGGTCCTTAAGAACCTCATGGTCAGATACAACATCACCAGATTGCCGGTTCTTAAAGATTCTGAGGTAGTCGGCATAATAACTACACACGAACTGCTCAGAGCTCTGCCTGATTATCTGCCGTTGCCCCAGGACTTTTTGCCTCTTGCAGAACAGACCGATCTGCCCCCGGCCCGTGATATCGAAAACCTTTTCAAGCGGGTCTTTTCTCTGCGCATTTTTCATCTGCTCAGCAAAATTGGCAGATTTGCAGCCCAGCAGGGAGTTGAGGTATTTGCGGTCGGCGGCTTCGTTCGTGATCTGCTTCTTGAACGGGCGAATTTCGACATCGACATCGTTGTAATTGGCGATGCCATGCCCTTCGCAGCCGCCCTGAGTCAGGAAATGGCCTGCGATCACAAGGTGTTCGACCGTTTTCATACCGCCAGACTATATCTCGAAGACCTAAAAATCGACTTCAGTTCAGCGCGCATCGAGCATTACTCAGACCCGGGGGCTTTGCCTCAGATTGAATTCAGCGGCCTGTCAAACGATCTTTACCGGCGCGATTTCACTATAAACGCGCTTGCATTATCGTTAAACCCGGAGCATTTTCTTGAAATAAAAGATTTTTTTGGTGGCTACAACGACCTTCTGCATCGCCGTATCCGCATTCTTCACTCTTTCAGTTTTCTTGAAGACCCAACCCGCCTCTATCGCGCCGTTCGTTTTGCGGGGCGCTTCAACTTCACCCTCGAACAGGACACCCGTCGGGCTTTTGAGCTCGCAATAAGCCGAGAGGCAACCTCGCGTCTGTCATTGAAGCGCATCGGTGCCGAGATATCTAAATGTCTTAACGAAGAAAAACCGCAACAGGTAGTTTCCGAGCTGTTTTCTGAAGGGCTGATGCTCAGCTTGAGCCCTGAACTCAATGACCCGTCGATCCTTCCGGGTCGTTTCAAGCTAATTCGCGGTCTGGTCAAAAGATTCGCGGTGCTGAACGAAGAGATCGATATCGAAGCGATCTACTGGGCGGGCCTGCTGTCGCTTCTGCCCGCCGATGGTGCATCCTCAATTCTCGATTCGATTGGCACCCCACACAACCGCAGGCAGAAGGTGGTAGAAACATTGGCCGCCATGCGCTCTGTGCCGGTTCAACTGAATCGCATCGAAGAATCTGATCACATCGGCCTTTTCAAATTGCTCGACAGTCTCTGCCTCGAAGCTCTGCTCGGGCTGATGGCCTACTCTCTCGACAAGCGCAATGCCCGCAAAATTCTCTATTTTATCGGCCAGTTGCGCCATACCAGACCACTGGTAAACGGCAAAGACCTCATAACAGCAGGCATAAAGCCGGGCCCGCATATGCGCAGAATTTTTGATCACATCATTGCCATGCGCTTGAATGGCGCGAAAATGACACACCAGGAGGAAATGGAAATTGCCAGAAGGCTTTACCAGAATATATAGTTTTCGACCGCCGGGTGGTATGCCGCCCGAATCTTTTGCCAGACTGCTACGTTTCGGCTGCCTGATTGCTTTTCTGCTGCTGGTCAGCTTTATGCTGCAGGGAATCGGATCGCTGTTGTCTTCGGGCTTTCGATTGCTGGTGCTGATACCGGTTATTCTCATATCTCTGACTTTTCATGAGTATGCCCACGCCAGAATGGCCGATTTTCTCGGTGACCCCACCCCCGAACGCATGGGCAGGCTCAGTCTCAACCCCCTGGCCCACCTCGACTTTTTTGGCACCCTGTTGCTGTTCTTCACCAATTTCGGCTGGGCTAAACCGGTAATCGTCGACCCGTCAAACTTTCGCGTTCCACAGCGCGCCATGCTTTCGGTAGCCCTGGCCGGGCCGGCCTCAAACTTTTTTCTGGCCTTTGTCGGTGCTCTGAGCCTGAAGGGGCTGGCTGAGATCGTAAAGATGACCATGCTGCCACCGATGGCTGTGTTTCTGCTGGTTCAGGTGCTTGAGACTCTGATTATCATCAACCTCAGTCTGGCTCTGTTCAACCTTTTACCAATTCCACCCCTCGACGGTTCAAGAGTGGTTTCGTATTTTCTGCCAGGCCGTTACCGCGCTCAATACCGCCAGTTTGAAGAACTGGCACCGATGCTGCTGCTGATTCTCTTTGCGCTCGGTGGCCTGGGCCTGATACTTTCACCAGCTATCGAAGCCATCTATGGCATGCTGCTGAATCTTTTCAATAACCCGCTCAGAGATCTGCTGATTTATCTGAAAACCTTTTCATCAGGCGGTTCTTACTATTAACCCATAATAAAAAAAGCCCCCGGTAATGGGGGCTTTTTTTATTATGGGCTTTTTATGCGGCCGGAGTCGGGTTGTAGGGGTTCGCTGCCGCAGGGCGGGCAGCAAGTTCGCGGTCAATCATGAACATGCCGCCGGGCGCGTTGCCGGTGAGATTGATCATATCAATAACTGCTTTGGCAGCGGCTTCTTCTTCGACCTGTTCGCCGACGAACCAGTTGAGAAAGTTGACGGTTGCATGATCTTTGAGAGTGTAGGCCAGATCAACGAGATTGTTGATGCATTCTGTAATGTGTCCTTCGTGCTTGAGAGCTTCTTCAAACACCTGTTTTGCAGATTTCCAGGCCTTTGGTGGAGCCTGAAGCGCCTTGAGCTCAGATTTTCCACCCTTTTCAGCAATATAATTCATAAATTTGACCGCATGGCTGAATTCTTCAAGAGCCTGGTTGCGCATCCAGTGCTGTAAACCTGGCAGGCCTTCAGCGGCGGCATATTCTGCCATGGCCAGGTAGAGATAGAAAGAGTACATTTCTTCGTGAACCTGGTTTACAAGAGCTGTTTCCATTTTTTTAGCAAGCATTTTATTTCCTCCACAATAATGTCATATTAATTACCACCCAAAAAGTATCATTTTAAAGACAAAACTGCAAACACTTTTTGGCAAATACCTCAATTACGGTCATCATAAGCCTGAAAAAGCCTGAGAATCCTGTCAGAAGAGTTTTCATCATGGTGCCGCAAAACCCGTCTGATCAATTGCCGCTTCTGCTTGAGCCGTTTAAGCAGTCTGGCGCCGGCAATACAATGTTCGGTGTTTGCCAGAGGCAAAAGAACCTTAATAACCTTGAAAAAAAGCGTCGGCCGGGTTACGGCTTTGCCAATATCATGCACCAGAGCGAGTTCTAGCAATTCACCCCGGTCGCTTTCGCTTAAGTTGCTGTCACAGCTGATATCAGACCAGACTCTCATTACATGGGCTTTTTCTGATTTGCGCAGTTTGCCGAGCTCAGCCCTGACCTGCTCAGACAGGCTTAAGACAGCATTTTCCCAGTCATGCCGCTGCAGTTCAGGAAACATAACCTGCTTGAACTGCCAGACGCGATATACAGCCCTCTGAAACAGGCGTCGCAAAATTGCAATCATTTGAATCTTGCGGGCCAGAGCTTCTGCAACCGTTCAGCCGTCTGTTTTTCGCGACCATGGTCGGTTGGCTGATAAAAACTGGCCGGCTGCATGCCTTCAGGAAAATAATTCTCATCGATGAAACCGCCCTTAAAATCATGCGGATACCGGTATTCACGGCCATAGCCCATCTCTTTCATCAGCCCGGTTGGAGCATTGCGCAGGTGGTAAGGCACAGAAGGCTCCTGGCCGTTTCTGATTGACTGTTCCTCCTCCCTCCACTGCAAACCTCTTGTTGAGGATATTTCCAAGGGTGAAGAGGTAATCTCCGTCACTGATTACATAGTCACCGGCCATACGAACGTT
>JAKQKW010000355.1 GCA_029560455.1 Candidatus Rifleibacteriota bacterium | reverse complement strand
CCATTCGGCATATATAGTTCAGAACTCGACGCCGGCGTCATCGACTTCCCGCGGTGGCACTGTCAATGCTGTGCCGGGTCTGAATGTTCGCACCGGCCCATGGGGAACCATTGTCGGCTCTTTTTCCAACGGTGCCAGAGTCTCGATTATTGGCCAGGAAGGCGAATGGTATCGGGTCAGTTACAATGGCACGGTTGGCTATTGTCATTCTGCCTATATAAATGCTGACAGTGCTCCGTCGACCGCACCGGCCCAGCCTGCAAGCACTCCGGCCCCGTCATCGAGTGCCGGTTATGTCACTGCCGATGTTCTCAATGTCAGAAGTGCCCCCTGGGGTTCGGTTCTCACCACCTTCAACTATGGCACGAAGATCGATATCGTCGGCAAAGAAGGCGATTGGTACAGAGTCAGCTGGAACGGGCGCATCGTCTACTGTCATGCCAGCTATGTTTCTTCTGCAAAACCTTCATCGGGCACCACTACGCCGGCAACTCCGGCTGCCGGGGCAAATGGCAAAGTCGTTCTGCCGGTGCCGCAGCAGTGTCAGGGCTATGTTAAATGCCCATACCCATGGTCTGCCTGTGGTCCGACCTCTCTCGGCATGGCTCTTGCCTATCATAACAAGCAGAATGCCGGTGCTCTTGCTTCTTCTCTCTGGAATACATGTGGTTCGACCGGCGCAGCTGGCACTTCGCATGCCGGTATGCTCACCGGGGCAAGGGCTTACGGTTTCCCGAATGCAAAATGGCATTACAGTGTTGGCCTGTCATGGGTGCGCGAGCAGATAAAAGCCGGCAAACCGGTTATCGCCAATGTCTACAACCACTATGTCGTCATTACCGGGGTAGATGACAGTGGCAATATTTATTATAATGATCCCGCCAAAGATCCGGTGCCGCAGGTCAGATCATTTGACAGCTTCTCGGCCTGGTGGAACGGTGGCGGCTGCTATCATGCAGCCATGACGCTGAATTGATCGGCATGGAGTAAAAATATGATCAAGCTTATGATTATGGCACTCGCCATGTTTATGCCATTCGCTCCGGCAATGGCTGCTGAAACAGTTGCTGCTCCGGCGACAGCTTTTGCTGCCGGTATTTCTGTGCCTGGGAGTTTTATCTCAATGGCTGGCCGGAGTGATGGCTCGGTGTTTCTTCTCGGAACTGACCGCCAGCTGGTGCGACTCGCATCTGACGGCGCCAGCAGCTCGCTGAATCTGCCGCCGGTTGTTGAATCGAAGCCCGGCGACCGTTTCTGTGATCTTGTTGTTGATGGCAACAGTGCCTGGTTCTGCGGTTTTGCGTTTCCGGTGCTTTTTGCGATCGATCTCGAAAAACCGGCTGATTATCATATTATCAGAGCCTCAGACCCTGAGGCGTCGGCTCTGAATCTTCTCAACCTAGAACGCCGTGGCAGCGCTTTTGCCGTTCGCGATGCCGATGGCAACACCCTTATACTCGAAAACGAAAAACCGGTTACAAAACTGGCAAATCATGCTTCTCTGTTGCTGGGTCCGACCGGGGAATCGTTGATTATACCGCCACCAGTGCCAGAGGTTGCCAGTTCAACTGCCGGAAGCGTGGTTATTCATCAGGCCGGCGGTATTTTCTGGAAAGCGCCATTGCCTGCGGCGCCACGCCTGCTCAAATCGATTGATTTTCTGGGCTGTGATGAGCAGAAGCGCAGTATTTTTCTTGTGATTACCGGCAGTGGTGAGCTTGATAGTGAATTTACCATTTATGCAGTCAGTGCTGAAGGCAAGACCCTGGCTGAAAAGAAGATTACCGGTCCGGCCGGTCTCGAAATGCAGCGTTTTTGCCGCCTTTCGCCCGATGGCAGTATTCTGCTTGCGGAAAAAGCCCCCGGAAGCGAACCAGGGGTTCTGATTAAAAAGCTGCGCCTGTAAGTAAAAGGTAAAAATTCCAGTTCTTTGTCACATTTGAATATGGATTTATCCGCCATCTGTCATTCCCGCGCAGGCGGAATCTTGTGAATGATTGTTTAGATCCCCGCCTGCACCTCTCCGGGATTTAAACGCAGGAATGAAGTAAAAACTATGGATCTAGTTCTGCCCGGTGTATTGGTTCTACCTCAATTGGCTTAAAAAAAGAAGAAAAAAATCAGCTCCGTTTGCCTTGTGGGCGAGCGGAGCTGACTGTTTTATCAGACTTTGAAGTTTATTTTTACGGCTTGTCGGTCTGGGGTGCTGCTTCGTTTGCCGGAGCGGGCTCTGTGGCTGGAGTTGCTTCGGTTTTCGGAGAAGCTTCTACTGCCGGGGCTGCTTCTACGGCCGGAGCTGCTTCGGTTTTGGGAGCCGGTTTGGCTTCTTCCATCTGCGGTGCAGCTTCGGTGGCTTCGACGGCCTGGGGCTTAGCAACAGCCTGGCCGCTTCTCTTCATGCCGCCACGGGCAATTTTAAGCCATTTCTGTGCTTCTTTGTTGGCGGGGTTGAGGCGCAGCGATTCGTTGAGCAGTTCAACGGCACGGGCGTATGAACCCTGAGAGTAAAGCAGGTAGCTCCATTTGCGCAGAGAATCTGAACCGTTAACTTTGGCTTCGCCGGCTTTTTCCGAATTCGGATATTTCTGCAGGAAATCGAGCCAGAGAGCTGATTCGCGTGAATAAAAATCGATGCGTTTGTGGGTCATGGCGAGATTGAACAGGTGCTTTTCGGCGTTTTCGGCGTCGGTCTGCAGCAGGTATTCAAGGCGCTTGATTTCGAGGTCGGCAACAGCGCGCGGAGATTCACCGAGCTTGAGCTGGGTTCTTACTTCGGGCGCGATGGTGGCGAGCACACGCATTTCGGCGAGCGGCATCGAACAGTTGGCGCAGTAGTCAGCTTTGGCCATATTGTCGTGGCCGCACTTGAGGCAGTGGTTGAGCGGGTTCTGGCAATTTTCGCAGAGTATGGTTTCTGGTTTGTTTATCCAGTTGCACTTGCTGCAGATATTGCGGCCAATCATGGCATAAGCCGAAGACAAAACCAGCACGAAGGAAGTTAACAGCACGATACTTCTGAAGAGAGATTTTGAAGTCATTATTTTCCCCTTTCTTTCGGGCTAAGTTCTTACCCGAAAAACGGACTCCTGTGAGAGCAGCATAACCACAAAACGCCGGTTAATTCAAGCTGCTTGCCCGAAATTGTTGATAACTGCATAAAGAAAGCCAGGTATCTGGTCAGGCAAGGTGCGGTGAGAAGGCACAGCCGCACCAATCCTGTGGCGGCCGCGCATACATACCCCCTGCATGAATTGGAACTGTTATGCCAGGAAGGCGGTTGTGGTGCAACAGAAATTAATAAATAAAAAAAATAAAATTCTTAAATAAATCTGTGCGAAACTTGACTCTTGATTTGTGAAGCTATGAAAAACCACAACCAGATAACCGAAATGCTCGAAATCTACCGGCAGAACCCGGAAAAGGGTTTTGCTCTCATTTATCAGGCATTTTCGGGCCCGGTTTTTCGCTATTTGCGCAATTCTTTCACGCTTTCGCGTGAAGAGGCTGAAGATATTCTTCACAACGTCTTTCTGCCCTGGGTGCAGAACCCACAGAAATTCGCCGGTGTCGAAAACCCGGCGGCCTACCTGTTCACCAGCGCCAGAAACGCGGCGCTGAAAAAACGGGCGCAGCCGGGCGAACAGTCGATGATGGTTGAGCCCACCAGCGATGGGCATGAGAGCCAGGTCGAAGACTCCATGCTCATCAACCGGGCCCTCTCGACTCTGCCGGAAGAGCAGAAAGAAGCCGTGGTTCTCAAGGTCTGGACCGACATGACCTTTGAAGAAATTGCCGAAGTCCAGCAGTGCTCACTGCAGACGGTGGCCTCAAGATATCGCTATGCAATCGCCAGGTTAAAGGAGTTGATCCCATGGAACCGCTGAACAAGGATCAATTTGAAAAATATCTCGAAAATCATCGGCCGACTGAAGAACCTTCAGCTGATGTGTTTGCCCGCCTGCAGAAAGAAGCCGTCTGGAACAAACCCGCCGGGCCCGGCAGATTTGCGCTGCCGCTGCTGCTTGCTCTGGCCATGCTGATGATTGTTCTGGGCAATATCAGCGACAGTCGTGTGGCAGAGCCGGTTAAAGGCAGTGAAAAAGCTGTGCCGGTAATTGAAAAGATCGTTCCTGAAACGCCACCGGTAATTGCTTCTGCCGGATTACCCGAAAACATTGGCGCAGCAAAACTTTTGCGCCAATACGACAATGATTTCAATCTTTCTTTTGCTGAAGATGACACAGGTGTTCTGATGTTGGGTTCATCGCGCGAACTGGACAACATTTGATTATAAATTCATTTCAAGGAGAGCATTATGTTTAAAATTACCATGCTTATTATTGGTGTGATGCTTCTTACTTTCTCTGTTGCCGCTTTCGCTGAGTTCCCGGAACCATACCGCGACCCGAACGCCGCGCTGCGCTACCTGATGGCTATCGGTTACATGCCTGAAATGGCTAAGGAAGAAGTCGAAAGTCTCATGGAGGTGCACAATGCTGAACGCTATGCCGCTCTGTCAGGTGGTCTGCGTCGGAAGCTCGGTGAAGCCGGTTCATTCAGGATCAAAAGTCTGCTGCAATCTGCTGCAGCCTGTTCTGTGTGCAGCTTTGTGCCTGACAGCAAATTTGATCCGCAGGACATCATGCCGCCGTATCGAACCCTGAGAAACTTTGCCAGATTCATCAATGCGGGCGCCTGGGGCGTTATCTCTGCCGGAAACCATGAACAGGGCGCCGAGATGCTTGTTTCGGTATTCAGATTTGGCGCCGATTCTGAAAAGTACCAGCCACTGATCGGCTACATGCTCGGTCTGGGTATAAGAAACATTGCGATGGAGTCGATGAAAAACTTTCTTGCCGGTGATTACAGGGCAGAAGCAAAGAAAATTATCACTGATTATCTAAAATCGCTGCCAAAGCCGGCTTTTAACGCTAAAAACAGCCTGGTCTGGGAAAGAGCCTATCTGGTTAAAACGCTCGATATGTTGACCAGAAGCACTGAAGGGGTTGTCGAACTGCTAAAGGTTTTCGGTGATGAGTCTGCTTCTGCGCCTGCCTCAAATAAGCCGATGGCCTGTGTTCCCAATCAGAGAGTGCTCATGGGTGCAATAGAAATGGCTTTGATGGACGGTTTGAAGTTTGAGAATGGTAAAAAGGGCTCAGAGATTATCGCTGAACTGGTTGAAAAGAAGTATCTGAAAGCAGGCTTGGCCTGCCCTGACAAGGGTGAATACAAAATCGAATTCATCAAAGAAGACGATTATAAAGTCAGCTGCAGTTGTGGCGCCGATCCTGAGAAGCCGGTCGAAAAGAATGAAGAAGTCAAGCCCGCTCTTAACCCTGAACTTGAAGCCAAAGCCAAAGAATATCTCGCATCAGGCCGGCTTGAAAAGGACGTTAAAGAGCTTTATGAATATTTCGACAAAGTGATGGCCTGCGACCCTCTCGAATCAGGTCTTGTCGAGAAACTGCAAACGATGAAGAACGATTATGAAAGCCGTGACAACATGCTTATCAAGGCAATTGTGCCAGACTTTTCCAAGGTGTATGAAAAGCAGTTCAAACTTCAGGAAACCATCGATGGCCTGATCAGGTGAAACTTGAACTGATTCTTGCGTAGTCGCCACATGGGTCGAGAATGCATGCAGGGCCCGCGAGCAGATAAGATTCTGAAATGTCGCTGATAAAAAGACACCGGCTGGTTCCGGTGTCTTTTTCATTTGCATAAGTGTCTGACGTGATTATCAGGTTCCAGAGAGAACCTTTTTGAAGAAGACTGCCTCTTTTTCGAGTGAATCGACGAGGTTGTTCTTTTGCCTGAAACCATGCGCTTCGGTGGGGTATTCGTAATATTCGTGCCGGATATGCTTGCTTGCGAGAATTTCAGCCATTTCGCGTGAATTTTCTGGCGGCACAACCTTGTCTTCTGAGCCCTGGAAAATAATCATCGGGCTTTTGAGGTTTACCAGATGATTTATCGGTGACCGGTCTTCGAAAATGTGGCGATGCGTGCTCATCGGCCCGCCAAGAAGCCCTTCGAGGTAGCGTGATTCAAATTTGTGGGTGAGATTCTGCAGTGTGACCAGATTGCCGATGCCGAAATAGCTGGCACCGGCGGCAAACATTTCCGGGAACATTGTCAGCAGCCGCTGTACCGTATAGCCGCCGGCGCTGCCGCCCGAGACAACCGCTTTGTCACCGATCATGCGCTTTTCGCGCAGGTGTTTCAGGCCGTCTCTGACGTCATTTATCTCAAGGACTCCCCATTCGCCAAGCAGCGCGTCGCGATAGGCTCTGCCAAAACCGGTTGAACCACGATAATTCACGTCGAAAATTGCATAGCCCTGGCTGGCCCAAAAAACGTGCTCCCGGCTGAAGCCAGCCCGCGCCAGGCTTGTCGGGCCGCCATGCACGAGAACCCGTACCGGCGGAAGTTCGCTTTCGGGAGCCTTGTAATTGCTGTTTTTCGGAGGGTAGAAGTAGCCGTGGCATATCTGACCATCACTGGTTGGAAAGCTGATTTTTTCGGGGCTGCTGATGTCGTCGGCCAGAATATGGCATTCTGATGTATGCCGCAGAATTTCGATGCTGCCGCTTTTCTTTAGCAGAGCCAATTGTGTTGGTCTGTCAGCGGGGGTTCCGGTCAGGGCCAGATTTTCGCCGCAGACAACCGGCTTTGATATCGACAGAAAAGGCGTCGGCAACTCGGTTAAATTGCCATTTTCGTCGTTAATCCATGCCAGGCCTGGCATTCCGTCTTTGAATGTCAGAGCAAGAATTCGGCCTTCTACATGTAGAATATAGGCAATTTCGTGTCTGGCTTTTGTTATGCTCTTTGTAGAGCCATTATACCAGCTGTAAATGTTGAAGAAATTATCGGGCGAATCTTTGCTGACCCCTTTTCGGTCAATGCTGAAAAGTATTTTGCCCTCTCTGCTGAAAGAAAAGTCGCTTATCGCTTCGCTGTCTGAACCGGCAATTCTGCAGATGGCGTTCTGGTTGAGTTCACCTTCGGCAAAGGGGGAGCAGTAGAGAACCGTTGAATCCCATGGCATGTAGGGGTGATTCCATTGCAGCCAGGCGATACTTTTGCCATCTGGCGAAAACATCGGTTGTTTGTAAAAATCGGCACCACGCACCAGGATTTTTGGCTCTTGAAGCCCTTTCTTCTGCAGGTCGAGAAGACAGATGGCGTTTTCCGGCTCATTGTGCCCGCCTTCAAGCTCGAAGGCTGCAATCAGCCAGCGGCCATCATCAGACACAGCCGGCTGCATAAACTTCATTACGCGGCCATCTGCTGCTTTTTCGGGGGTGATGGGCGCCGGGGCTTCGTTTCTATCGAAGTCAAAAGCGTAAAGGCGCTGGTCTGAAAAGTTGGCAAAGATGACCCGGGTTCCGGTCGTTACGTATGGCATGCCGCCGTATTCCATGACTCTGGTTCTCGCAGAAAAAGGCGCCGGCAGCAGTTCTTTAATCTCGCCTTCAGAGGTTCGCAGCATGATGACGCAGCGCCCTTTCTCTTCGGGGCGCAGCTCGACCCAGAACAGCCTGCCGCTCGCATCGCCGGAAAGGAATGAAAAGTTTACGGTTGCCTGAAAAACTTCTTCGGCGCTGATAACTGGTTTCCAGGTAAGATATGAAGCTGTAACCGGTGTGCTGTGCATTTGCATGTCTCCTTTGCCTGTCAGCTGTCTTTGCGGTTAAGAACGCATTGCGGGTCGTCGCCAAGCGGGTCGCCATAAAGTGCCCGCGCCAGGGCCCGGCACCCGGGGCAGTCGTCATATGGGCATGAGCCGCAGGTAAGGCCATGCAGTTTCGGCCTGATCCGGCTGCATTCCCATTCTGCCAGCCGCAGCCTGATTGAAGAAAATGATTCATGTAGAATGTTGCCGACCGGTATCTGCAGGCGCCGACACGGAAAAACAGTGCCATCAGGCATCAGTGCCATCGATTCGTGCCCGAGATTGCATAAAGCGGCTTCGAGCATGTCTTCGGGTTCTGCCTTGCCATTGGTTACCAGGCCAAAAGCCCGGCATGCAGCCAGTTCGTCGGGGTCGATTTCGAGGCCGGCTGCGTCGCCAATGCTTCGTATGGCTTTGTACCAGTCATCTGCCGACAATACTGATTCAGAGATTTCCAGGCCAGTACCCAGAGGTATGAAGCGTTCGAAGAGAATGTCATCGGCGCCGGTCTCTCTGGCGAAGTCGACGCTTTCTTTTATTGTTTCACAGTTGAGGCGCGAGAGTGTCATCATCAGCGTGACCGATTTGCCGGTGATTTCACGGTAAAGCGGAATTGTGCGGCGCAGGCCGGCGAGAGAACCTCGGCCGCGAATAAAATCGTTGATTTTTTCGTCACCGGATTCGAGAGAAATCCTGAACGAACGCAGCCGGGCGAAGCTGCCGAGCTTCGTCAGCAGATTGTGGTCTTCGATGGTGCCGTTGGTAATGATGTTTATTTCGGCAAGGTTCTCGTAGTTCTCAAGGTAGCCGATCAGGTCGGTAAGGTCAGGCAGCATCAGCGGTTCACCGCCGGTGAGATTGATGGTTACCGGCTCATTCGGAATGGCCGCCAGAATCGCATCAGCAGCCAGTCGCCGGTTGGCAGCACCTGCCATCGGGTCGGCTTCTTCGTGAGTGTTCTGGTAACAATGCCGGCACCGGCGATTGCACAGATCGGTCAGATGCCACTGAAACCCAAACATGATTTTATCCGCCAAAGGTTGTAAGTATTTAACTGAACAAATGAAAAGCGGACACTCTTACAGGCAGCTCGACAGATAGACCGGGCTGTCGAACCGGTAAACCGATTTTAATTTTACAGTTATCGATAGAACAGGTCTGAGAAAATATCACTTAAATTCTGACGCCACAAGCATTTTGATTATTTCTGGTTCGACCAGGCGCGTGGCAGAAGCACGAGCATCAACCAGCCGATCAGCATCAACACAAGGGCCAGGCCAAAAGCAGCCTGAAAAGCTGCGATTTCTCTGGTGCCGTCAGGCGAGACCCAGCCGATGATCAGGCCCATTATCCACATTCCGAGCCCGCCGCCGACAAAGCCGGTAAAATTGTAGACGCCAAGGGCCGTGCCTGCCATCGAGGCCGAAAAACATTCTCTGGCAATACCGAAGCTTATCGAGAAAAAGCCGGCGCAGAAGCCCATAAAAGCAAGCAGGGGGAGCAGATAGCTCTGCATCGTCGAAGTGGCGAAAACCAGCGGCACCCAGCACAGCAGATAGCCAAACATTCCGGCTGTCAGAACCGTATGTCGCCGTCTTACCGATTTACCTGCGAGAACGCCCGAGACGATTGCGCCGACCATCAGACCGAGAGCCAGCCAGGTCAGGGCGTAGCCGACCGATGTGTCGGGCATCTGGTAAATCCGCTTGAGAAATGGGCCGGCCCACAATCCCTGAAAGCTGATGATCGTGGTTTCGAAAGCGAAAAAGTATAGAGTTACGGCCCAGAACCTCTTTGATTTGAGCATGCTGCGCAGACCGGTGCGCTCAGCCGGCGGCACCATTTCGTCGGGTTCAGGTTGCTTCTCAGAAGCGGCCTCGGCTGCGCTTTCCTTCGGGCTTTCAGATTCTGATGGCTGGTCTTTAACCACGAGCCAGACAAAAATCACCAGAATCAGGGTAATGACGCTTACGAGTTCCATGGTGGCACGCCAGCCCCAGACGCTTTTTATCACGGCCAGCGGCCATGTCGAGCTCAGGGCGCCGAGGTTGCCGACGGCGAGCATCATGCCGGTCATGAATACGAATGCTTCGCTGCCAAACCAGCAGCCCATAAGCCTGAGCGCCGGCACATAGACGCAGCCGACGCCGGCGCCAACCAGCCAGCGCGACAGAACCGCCGTTTCGAATGAAGTCGCCTTGCCGAAAGCAAAAGCGCCAAGACTTGCCAGCAGCAGAAACAGCGCTATGGTTTTTCGGGCACCCCAGCGGTCAGAGAGTATGCCGACCGGTATCTGTACCGTTGCATAACCAAGCAGATACATCGATGAGAGAAAGCCGAGCGCCGCCGGTTCGAGCCCAAGATCGGCGGTAAGATCGCCGGCCATTACTGCGGTGCAGAAACGATGGAACATGACAAAGAAATAAGCAATCGCCAGAACCCAGAATATGGCCCACTTTCTTGTCATTGCAGCTTTCCTTGTTAATATGTTCTTTCCTTAAGCTTGCCTGCAAAGAAGCGTTTATGCAACTATTTTCTGATACATTCAGGGCAATTGCATTAAGCGCTCCGATTCCGGGTCTAAGCCTGAAATGACGCAATTCATATCCGTCATTCCCGCACCAGGGTATTTCTGTTACAATCATCTGCAGAGTTTTCAGATGGGGAAGCTTTATGACCGGTTCAGCAAACAGAAAAAGGTCGGTAATCATGCCATGGCTGGCAGTGATCATGCTTTTGCTTGCCCTGAGCCCTCAGCCATTGCGGGCAAACGATGTCGAAAAACAGATGCGCGAACTGCTGGCTGAGGCTGGCCCTTTCCCAGAGGCAGTTACCAGGCCGCGTGACCCGGTAAGAACTAAACTGAGCATTTATGAGAGACTCAACCGCATCTGGCACAATTTTATGGGCTTCAGAATTACCTATGCAACCGCGAGAGGCAAGGCATGTCACGCCAATCAGCGGGTAATTGCCGGTGCGGTTGAAATGTATAACATGGACAACGCCACCATGATGAAAACCTTGCGAAATGCCGATACAGCGGCTTCAGGGGCCCTTGTCAGCGGTCTTTATCTTAAAAGCCCGATTCACCCGCCTGAATCCGATTGCGAATATCTAAGTTTTGGTGATCTGACGAAAAACGGCATAATTTACTGCCGGCGCCACGGCACGATTGAGGCTTATTATGACGCCATCGTTAAAATTACCGGTATCAGATCGCCGGCTGACGCGCGCGCAGAAAGCCTGCAGATAGCCTTTGTCGGCCTGACTGGTCTGATTCTGGCTTCACTGGTGGTTCTGTTGATTTTGTTTTTCAGCCGTCGCCAGCCTTCAGATACCCCAGGGCCGGTTAAATAAACCTTTTTTCGCCTGTTCCGGGTTTTTGGCAGGTTTTGTTTGAATCTTAAGGCGAAAAAGAGTTATAGTTAGAGTAACAAATAGAAAGTTAAAGTTCTGCAAAGTCATGTCACGCTTTAAATCGCAGCCAAACTGTGTTCGCCTGCGCAGCAGCGGTTTCGTTTTTCCGCTGATTCTTTTTGCATCCCTGGCGGTTGGTCTCTTTATTATGACGCTGACCCAGTATCAGTCGGCGAACCGGGTGAAGTTTCAGCACCTTAACGATTACCAGGGCGCCTTTAACATCGCCTGGTCGGCGCTTGTCGAAGTGCTTGCCGATATTCAGTCGAAGCAGTGGAGCAATCGTTCATTCAAATCGGGGCCGAAAGACAAATCGGCCAGCCTTTTCGGCGGCAGTTACAATCTCAGAGTGGCTGACCATGATGTGGCGCAGTATCTGTTCAACGTCAAGGTCAGGGTGAGTTTTAAAAACAAGAATCACCTGTTTTACTGGCGCATGAAATACAACCCTAATCTGCTCGATTTTACCAATCTTTTCATCCCCGTATGCTATGAAGATATGCTCGACAAGCCTGGTGTCACGCCCGGCGATATCGACGCAATCGTCGACGATATGCTCGAGACCCGTGAAGAGAACCGCGAAAAGGCCGAAGAGATTGCGAATATCATCAAGTCGACGCCAACTCTCAAAGAAGCTCTGGAAAAAGTCGGCATCAATCCCGGAAAGGTTAAAGATGCGGACAAGCCAAGACCGACGCCGCCAACAGTGCCAACGGCGCCAACCCCGCTGACGCTCAAGGATATCGCGACTCTGGTGACCGGGGCTGACCCCGATGTCGTATTTGCGATCAAAGACTTTCATTTTGGCGGCGACGTAGCGGTACTTACCGAAGAACAGAAAGACCTGCTCGACGCCATGGCTAAAATTCTTACTGACCGGCCAGAAATTAAAATCGAGCTGCGCGGCCATACGACCGGCCTGGTCGGTACCGCTGAAAGTAATATGGAGTTCTCGATAGAGCGCGCGCAAAACGTTGCTGACTACCTCATCAGTGTCGGCATTGCCGCTGAACGCCTTACCGTTAAAGGCTTTGGCCGCGAAAAGCCGATCGCCAGCAATGACACAGAAGCTGGTCAGACCAAGAACCGCCGCGTCGAATTTGTTCTTTCGTCTTCATCAATTTAGTTACAGTTATAGCGAAACCCCGGGTTAATGATTATGAAAAAACGATCTGACACAAGCCCTTTAGTAACTGCCGGTGGCGGTTTCACAGTTGTAGAACTTCTGGTCGTCATCGGTATAATGGCTTTGCTCTCGGTGATGGTTTTTGGCATGTTTTCTACGACCAGTTCGAATCAGCAGAAGGTTTCGACTGACCTGCAGATGCAGGCAATGATACTGAACTCGCAAAACCGTATTGTAAGAACCGTCAGAGAAGGCATCGATTTTATTTTGCCAGAGCTTGGCGAAGAGTCGGCTGCCCTCTTCTTTGCTGACAGCGAAAATAACATCAGGGTTCTCTACCAGCAGAAAGATGAAGAGCTTTCGAAACGCACCGGCAAAATCCTGTACAAGCTCGTTCATCAAAAAGTTGAAACAAAAGACTTTAACGTCGGCAGTCCGGCATCTGACCCAAAACTGTCAACGACAGTCGCCGAGTATGTTAAAGACATCAAGTTCCGCGTTTCAAGCGCCAATACCGTCAATATTACTGCCTGCTTTGCGACCGAGCGCGCCGAATTTCAGACGATGTTCGAAATCGGGCTGCAGAATTCAGGAGTTGTCGAATGAAACAGCGATATTCACGTGGCATGACGCTTCTCGAACTGCTGATCGGCTTTTTCCTGCTGGTTTCGGCCTCAATTATCTTTTTTCAGGCCATGCACAGCTTTAAGAAAGAGACCACCTTCACCTCGGAAAATTTCCTCGCGGCTTCTCTGACTGAGAAAGTACTCGAACAATGCTATCAGGAAGCCGACCTGAACCCGCACGGGCTACAGGCAATCGGGCTGGCAGACGCAGACGGTGAGCTCTACCCGTTCTCGACCTTT
This sequence comes from Candidatus Rifleibacteriota bacterium, assembly GCA_029560455.1. The sequence continues at coordinate 1,444 of JAKQKW010000355.1, read as the reverse complement.
GTAACAGACAAAGAGACGATTTTCTTTTCGAATCCGGGTATTACTGACACCGATACGCCCAATCTGCACAAGGCGCTCAAGGAAAACTTCAGCCTTAAGGTGTCGGGCGAGAAAAAGACCGGGTTTTATGAAATCAACGCTGGTTTTAACTGGAAAGCCGGGTCAGGTAAGGGCAGTTCGCTCGCCTTTACCCGTATTCTTTCGTTCACCGGCGAAAAGGAAGTTCTAACCACCTTCGCTCTGTCAGACGCCGAGGTAAAGAACCGGCTGGTAAAAGATGTATTCAACGCGCCAGGTGCCGCTCTTGGCAGCAAAGTCAGCAGTGCCGGTGCCGAAAAGTTGCTGATTAACGTCGGACACGTTTATTACACCTGCAACGACTGGCTTAATTCAGCTGAGTTCAAAGACCGCTATCAGAAAGCCCGCAGTCTCGAAATCGTTTCTTCGCCAGCTTCTGAAGACTACGAAAAGTGCACCCGCATGTATTTTGAGCTCGCCAGAGACCTGCTGCATCTGATGATGAGTCTGAAAGAGCACGCCGAAGAGGCGAACAAGGATATCAGCTTTCTTGCTGCTGTTCCGAAACCCGAGAAATACATCATCGAGAGTCGTATTGAGCGTGGCGGGCTGTTTTATCGTCAGCTGCGCCGACTTTTCTTCAATTGCCTTTTCAGGGTTGCGGAGCGCTACGAGCAGCAGAGCAAAGTTGCCGGGTCGCCGAAACACCAGCGCCAGCTGGTTATACGGCTCTTCAACATCAACCGCATCCTTTTTGCCAACCGCAGTTTCAGCGACGAGATTCCGGCAGCCGAAATCGAAAGCCGCTACCGCAACTTCATTACAAGAATGCAGACGGCATTCAGTGAGGCTGACCCCTCGATTTTTCGCCTCGCTGACCAGGAAAAAACGTTTATAACCGCTGACAATCTCAAAGAGCGCTTTTTTATGCTTAAACTGACCGGCGAGCTTTTCACTGCCATCGACAAGTTTCTGGCAGTTCTCGACCCGGCCTAGTCCTCTGTCACACAAGAATTAGAGGGTTCTTCGTCATTCCCGCGAAGGCGGGAATCTAGTCTTAGACAGCTTAGTTCACTGCCTTCACAGGGATGACGCAAAAAACGACGACCCTTGAATTCAAATGTGACAAAGACTACAGGTTTCTGCCAGACAAAAATACCCGGCCCCATTTCACGGGCCGGGTTAAATGCTTTTTGCGGGCTGACGAAGATATTTTCGGCGTCAATAGTTCATAGAATATCTGAAATGCGGCAAAAGCGGCACTCAGAAAAGAAAGTCAGTGGTCAGAAAGCTCGACAGGTCGTCTTTAAGAATTTTTGTGATCAACTGTTTATTGTCATCGCTGTCTTTGGCAGCTACCAGAGTTCTGATCGAGAAAACTCTCAGTGCGTCAGAGACCGAAAGGGTGCCTTCGGCCGAATCCTTG
>JAKQKW010000345.1 GCA_029560455.1 Candidatus Rifleibacteriota bacterium | reverse complement strand
TTGTTCATTTTTTTACATCTCCGCTTCGCGGTCTTGAATCTCGCCCCCGGGCTTTCGTCTGCTTCTGTCGATCTCTGATTGCCTTCTGGCTACTCAGAACTCACATCGGCAGCGGTTTTTTACCCGGCAATCAGTTTGTTTTGCTATCGATATTTTTTTATCGATAAAAATTTCCTGATTACATCTTTAATATAAAAGATATCGGCAAATCCGTCAACAAGTTTTGTGAAATTTTTCTTTTTCTTTGCGGATTCTTTTCAGAAGCCGAAATAAACAAAGCCAGGCCGGCGAACCGGCCTGGCTTTATAAAAAAATCGATAATTAGAACGCTGAAGAGAGGCTATTTTGCGCTTTCGGGAAACAGCGAATCGAGCACGACCAGCGAACTGGCCATCTGCAGGTAGATAATGTCGGCCGGTTCGATGTCTTTGCTGGCGCGCAGATCTGGTCTGAAAAACTGACATTTGGCGGGCAGTTCGACGAGCAGTGGTTCATGTTCGGGTTTGAGCACCTGAAAGCCGGGGCCCATGACCGGGTCGCAGCCGGCCTTCTGCAGCTCAAAGCCGCTTTTTGCGAACATTGTGCCGATCAGATTGAAATGATATTGCGGCAACGGCTTTTTCAGCATTAAACTGGCGGTTTCTTTTGGCTTTGCGACTGCCGGTTCAGGCAATATGCAGACAAGATGAGGTTTGATCTGCCTGATGGTCTGACGAAAGGCGGTCATGCCGGCATTGTCGGCCGGATCGAGCTCAGGGGCGAAATGCCAGGTGACCGGCATATGTCTGAAATTGCAGGTGCCACGCTGCAGCAGATTGACGAGACAGACCATGCCGGTGCCGGCTGCGGTTTCTTTGGTTACAGACCCGGCGATGAGAAAGTCGATTGTGCCGTCGCCAAAAGAGTATGTCTGCCCGTTGCGCGTGAACCTGTTGTCGAAGGTGATGGTGCGTTCGAAGTAATCTTTAACCTCGATGCGCGACAGGCGCCTTTCGACGTCGACAGTTTCGTTGAGTAGATCATAAAGTGCGGCTTCAATCATTTTCTGTTTTCCTTTCTCTGTTTCATCTGTCGCAATTATACAACTGCCAGACAAATTTTGTCGTCTCAACATTAATTTCGTTCGGGCACTTGTACCAGAAGCGATTTTCGTTTATAAAGAGAGGGCTTTAGAGAGAATCGAATCAATTAAAAATGCTGTGAGGTGAACATGTCTAAACCATCTGCCGGGCTTAATCTAATTCAGACTGAACGCGCCATTCTCGACCTGAAAAGGCATTTCGAAGACATGTTGACCAGCGGTATGCGCTTACATCGCGTTTCAGCTCCGATGTTCGTCGCTGCCGATTCCGGTCTGCAGGACAACCTCAACGGCACCGAACGCCCGGTTGGTTTCAGCGTTCCGGCGATTGGCGATACCCGCTTCGAAATCGTACATTCGCTTGCGAAATGGAAACGCATGGCTCTGGCCAGATACGGTATTCCCCAGGGTGAAGGCCTTTATACCGACATGAACGCCCTGCGGCCCGATGAACCAAGCATTACCACCTCGATTCACTCGGTTTATGTCGACCAATGGGACTGGGAACGCGTCATGACGCCGGATCAGCGCCACCTCGGTTTTCTCAAATCAACGGTCGAGACGATTTATAACGCCATTCTTTCAACCGAACATCACATCTGCAGCCGCTACGGCCTGAAAAAGTTTCTGCCCGAAAAGATTCATTTTCTGCACAGCGAAGAACTGCTCGAAAAATACCCGAAGCTGACCGCAAAAGAGCGCGAACACGCGATCTGCAAAGAACTTGGCGCCGTGTTTCTCATCGGTATCGGCGGCCCGCTGCAGGACGGCAAAATCCACGACGGGCGCGCCCCCGACTACGATGACTGGACAACCGAAACCGCTCCTGGCCGGCGTGGCCTGAATGGTGATATACTGGTATTCAACCCGGTTCTGAACACCTCTTTCGAGCTGTCATCGATGGGTATCAGAGTCAGCCCCGAAGTGCTCAGAAATCAG
>JAKQKW010000334.1 GCA_029560455.1 Candidatus Rifleibacteriota bacterium | reverse complement strand
TGATCAAGCGCGTTAACTGCGTTTCAGACCCGTTTTTTGAAAGAGGCAGCTATTCTGACACTCCAGCCGGAAGAGTGATGAATTTTACCGTTAAATGCAACTGGTAAGACTGCAGAAACTGCTCGCCAACTGGGGCGTCGCTTCGCGCCGCGCCGTCGAAAAGCTTATCGATGCCGGTGCTGTTTCGGTCAACGGGCAGACGGTTGAAGGACAGGGCTTTTCGGTCGACGCCGACAAGCCGCCGGTCATAAAAGTTAACGGCAAAATTATTACGCCGCCCGCCGACGATTACCAGATTTTTCTTTTCAACAAGCCTCTGCGTGTAGTTACCACGTTGAAAGATGAACGGGGACGCCCAACCATCGCCGATTATCTGCCGGCCGGTCGACGCCTCTACCCCGTTGGGCGACTCGATTACGACTCGACCGGACTGTTGCTGATCACCAATCACGGCGAACTTACCAACCGACTGCTGCACCCCTCTTTCAAAGTCGACAAGGAATACCTGGTGAGAATTTCGGGCACACCACTTTCAGCCGAAGAAAGCGAAAAATTCAGCCGCGGCCTCGAACTCGACGACGGCCTGACCGCCCCCTGCCGCATAAAAAAGAATTCAGAACAAGACAGCTACACGGTTGTCATTCGTGAAGGTCGCAAACGCCAGGTGCGCCGCATGTTCGCCCATCTCGGCCGTCAGGTAATCAGCCTGCACCGTGTCAGATTCGGCCCCCTGAGCATCGGCAATCTCAAAGCCGGCGAACTCAGGCCTTTAAACGCAGAAGAAAAGGCAGCCCTGCTCAAAAGCGCCGGGCTGAATCATCAGCAATAGCATGAACGAAAAATTACCAGATTATTCGCCAAGACCAAATTTTCTGGACAGGGCTCTGGTGATCTTCAATCTTTTTCCGGAATTCAACGAAGCAGCTCTGGCAGAAAATCCATCGGAAGTAATGCATACATGGCGCGAAAGGGCCCTGCTCATCGTCGTGTTTGCCTCTTTGATCGCCAATCTGCCACTAGCTCTGGCAGCGGTAAAAGGCGAGTTTAAAATAATCCCGCAGTGGGCTGCCAATCTCGTTCTGATGGCCTATTTTCCATGTATTGCCTTTTCACTGGTCAGAAGTATTGCTTTTATCTCAAGGGTTCATCTGATTCTCGGAGCCAAAGCAATCGTCGGGGCCATTCAGCTGATCACCACCCAGCTGGTTGGTGGCGGGCGTCTGACACTCGCTTTTCTGCCGGTAACCGCACTCATTCTCGGAGGAACAAGAGCTGCCGGAAATATGTTGCTGCTGTGTGTTTTTATCATCGGCTCAATCACCTGCATGATGGCCGCCGATACCGCCATACCCGCGGCAGTGCATACCGACAACATTACGGCCGGATACTGGCTTTTTCAGTTTTTTGTCTGGATTGGCGGCATAGTTCCGCAACTGTACCTTATGGGGCATTTTCTGGCGCTTCAAAATAGAACTGTTGTTGCAGTAAGTTCGGCCCGTGACAAAATCGATGCAGAGGTGGCACGAAACCGCCGGCTTGAATACGAAATCAATAAAATCGGTGAAAAAGAGCGGCAAAAATTGGGCGCTGAGCTACATGATGGCCTGTGTCAGCACCTGACAGCGACGCTGCTTAATTGCAGTATTCTTGAATACCGGATGAAGAAATCTGACTCTGCAGATCTTGCATCAATAAAAAAAATTCGCGAGGGAACAGAGCGGGCCATAGCCCTGGCCTATGAAGTCGCCAGGGGCTTGTGTCCGGTTCGGATTGAGCAGGATTCCCTTATTCCGGCACTTCAACTGCTCTGCCGGGAAATCCGGCAAAAAAGTGAAATAGATTGCAGAATTCAGGCAGATCAGGGCATAAAAATTCCAACATCAGAGGCAGGCCTGCATTTGTACCGCATTGCCGGCGAAGCAATTGCGAATGCCGTAAAGCATTCAGCCTGTTCGCGCATTATTGTCAGACTTGCCGGCAGCGAAAACGAAATCGTTCTTGAAATCTCGGATAACGGCCATGGCATGCCATCAGAGAAGGTTTTTTCAAAGGGAATGGGTTTGAATATCATGCAATATCGCGCCCATCTTATTGGTGGCAATCTTGAGATAAAAGTCGCTGAAATGGGTGGAACCAGCGTAATATGCCGCTTGCCCGCAGTGAAGGAAAATGATGAATAAAACCATTCTGATCGTCGATGATCACCCGTTGGTTTGTGATGGTCTGACCCAGCTTCTTATAACTGCCGGTTTCACAGTCGCCGGGCAGGCGAAAGATGCGCCGAGCGCTTTGTCACACCGTGCCTTTAAAAGTTGCGGTCTATTTATCGTCGACCTGTCTCTCGGAGAACACAGCGCCCTGGAGTTGATTGTCAGACTGCACAAAATGAAATACCGCGTGCTGGTTTATTCGATGCACGAAACATCGAATGTTGTCCGCCAGGCATTTGATGCCGGTGCCATGGGCTATGTCACCAAAAGAGAGACCCCTACCATTCTTCTTGAGGCCATAGAATGCATTTTTGCCGGAAAAATTTATCATAGCCCGCGAGTAAGCGAAATTTTATCAGACACAGACCCGACTGAGGATCTCAGCGACCAGCAGAAACAGATTTTTCAGCTGCTCGGGCGCGGCTTGTCGAATACCTGTATCGCCCAGGAACTTGACATCAGCGTGCGAACTCTCGAATCATACTGTGTCCGAATAATGAACAAATTGAACGTCAGTGGTATCAAAAAGCTTCGACAAAAGGCGATTCTTGCCTTCAAAAAAGATATCTTCAACGACGGACAGGGTAAATAAACAGATTTCTTTGTCTGACGAAGATATGACCCTCCCATCTCCACGTCGGCACAAATTTGAATCATTGCGACCCCCAGCCGTTTTTTCAAGGTGGTTGTTTCGCGATGACATAGCTGGCGGCAGAAAACGCGGGGCCACAAAAAAATGAGGGGGGAATCCCTCTTATTTTTATTTTCGCCAACAACTTAAACTTACTCACGGGTGTCAAAACTCTGGCTCCGTCGGTGTACATCGCCCGGAAATCCGGTGCCGGTCAGAAACATAAACGGATAAACATGCTCCTGTGGCAATGAAATAAAGAGTTTGAATCTCAAGGAGAAACAAAATGAGTCTGCTGAAAACCTGGAAAAGGCGTATTTTGAGAAGGTTTGCCCCCAAAAATACCAATAAGGGGGTCTTAAATAAAACCTGGAAAAAAATAGCCACCGGAATTGCCGGCCTGGGTTTTCTGGCGACTGGCAATATGACCTTCGGGCAGCAGAGCGTCATTCAGGCGTTTGACGGCAACAGCACACTGGTAAACGTCGATTATGACAATAATAACAATGCAAGATTTCACATCACTTCACAGAAGACTTCCGGAATAAACGCCTTCAATTCATTCAGCGACTTCAATCTTGCCACAAACGAAACCGCCAACTTTTACCTGCCGAACGGCACCAGCAACCTGATAAATTTCGTCAAAACGAAAATCGAAATCGACGGTACTGTCAACACCATAAAGAACAACAAAATCGGCGGAAATCTCTTTTTTCTGAGTTCTCAAGGCCTTGTGCTCGGCAGCTCAGGGGTTGTTAACTGCGGCGCCCTGTATGCCATGACACCCACCACCGAATTCATGGACAAATTTATTGGCGGTGACGACGGCACTCTCAAAACAGATACGAACGCCACCGAGATCGCGCAGATCACTTCGCGAAAGTTTGTGAACCACAACGGCATCGTTGCCGAAGACGGCGTTCCACTGAATGCCGATGGTTCGATCGTGATTGCCGGCAGAATCAATGCTATCGATAACGTCGGCGCCCATGCCGGCAGCGTGACTCTTGAAGGCAGCGGCAGAATCGATACGGGGATTACAGATTTTTCCGCGCTGGTAAACACCGACAACATCTGGCAGCAGGATGCAACCGGTTATTTTTACGGCCAGCCAAGTCTTGAAGTCAGTGTTTCGGGGCTTGCCATGACAACCAACGAAGACGGTAACGTCGAACTGGTTGCCATTGCCGATACCAAAGGCAAAACATCTTCGAGTTCAATCGTGGATGGAGTAAGTTCACATACCAAGGCTACCGCAGACGCAAAAGTGAAGGTAAGCGGGAAGGTCAATGCGAAAAAAAACGCGACTTTCGAAGCCGTCGCAGTGAACGGTACTCTCGCCGGTACCGAAACAATAGTGGAATATGGTGAAAACAGAAACGTCAGGAAGTTTTCGGGAGCCGATGCAATTTCATCTGTGAACGCTGCGGTTGAAATCGGCACAACTGCACAGATCAATGCCGATAACGACATCGCATTGCGAGCACTGGCGACAAACGTCTACAAGAATTCAAAAAGTCCGGTCGATCTTGGGCTTATGATTGCGGGCATGGTGTCACCGGTAAATATTTCTGCCGAAACTGCAGTCACCGAAAGCAAGGCCTCGGTAAAAGTCGCTCAGGGCGCCATTTTGGCGGCAAAAAAGAACATTGTGGTTAAGGCGTCAAGTGAAACTGATGTCATTGTCGGTGCAAGCACCGCGCTTGCCAAGAGTCGACAGACTTCAGGCGGCGTTGCCGCCGGTGTTGTCTTCGCAGAATCGGCCAGTGACGCAAATATCGAGATAAGTGGCAGTCTTAATGCCGGTGTCAGCGGTGACAGCAGTGCTGGTGATATCATGCTGGATGCCGTATCGGTTAATTCACTTGATGCCACGGCAGCAGCGAAAACCGCTAATGACAAGTCGGCCATTTCTACGGGCATTGTCATCGGCAAAATATCGAACCGGTCAGATGTAAAAATCAGCAACACTGCGGTCATTAACGCCAAAAAAGCGGTCAAGGGCAAGGCACTCAGTCGTAGCGACGTTTCAACGACAGCAATGGTTGAAACCGGCGACGACACCTTCGCCGGAATGGCGATCAACTTCACCGACTTCGATTCATCGGCAAATGTCGATATAAAAAGTTCGATAGACGCCGTTGGCAATATCGACCTCTCAGCATCCAACCTTGTGCTGCAGAATCGCTCGACCGCGAAGGGAACGGTTGGTCATTCAAAACTTTCAAAAGCAGTCGCCAACCTTCAGTCAAGTATCGTTGCCGGTATCTTCAGTTTAAGCAAGTTCACCTCAAAATTTGCCGGGCCGATTAAAGATCAGGCAACCAAATTCAGAGCGGCAGGCGCGATCGTGATAAATCGCGGCACTCATGATGCCGGGCTCGACATCGGCAACGATGTCAGGCTGACATCGGGCAGCGATATGATACTCAAATCTTCGTCTGTGGTTCAGGATCTTTTCATTCAGGCAGACAGCGTCGCCAGATCGAAAACCAACACAGCCGACGGCACAAAAGCCTCTGTCAGTGCCGGAATTGTCTATTCAGATATTTCACAGAACTCAACCTTACAGATTGCCGATGCCTCTTACGATGCAATCAACGGCAATAAAACCGTTCTGACAGCCAAAACGGTCGATATCGGCAGCGAGGCCAAAATTGAGTATAACCGTGTTAACCGCATGATCGCCGCCATCGAGGATGCGATTGCAACCCTCAAGGTCGCCGTTTCCGACTCTACCCAGCTCGCCATGATCAATTCGGTTGAAACAGCTTACCAGACAATAAAAAACAAGTTTTCCGGGCTCGGTGCCGAAGATTTGAGTAAGGCCGACAACATCAGCTTTTTCATCGATGCCCTCACTTCGCTGACGACAATGAGCAATGCCCTGAGCAACCTTATTTCAGGGGAAAATCTCGTCGTGGCCGTTGCAGCGAAAACCGTCACTTCTGCCATCGACTTTTCCAGCTACAATAACTTTCTCAATACCGCCGTTTCCAGTGCCGTTAAAGGCGCCAACGAAGAAAACACCACCGACATCGGCTTTGCCGGCGCGGTCGGGCTGACCGATTTCAACGTCAACAGCGATGTTCTTATCGGTCGGAATGTTACGGTCAAGTCGGTGAACCCAGCGGCCTCGGTTTCAGACGCTGTGAAAGTTTCAGCAAAAACAGACACAGACATGATCAGCGGAGCCGGATATCTCATTCCAAGCTCGGGTTCGAAAGCCATGGGCGGAACATATTTCTCGCAGGATTTCAACACATCCGCAAAAGTGATGATACCGGAAGGTGTTAATCTTAACGGCGGTGGCAAAGACGTTGCCATTTCCGCCACCAACGATGTGAAGGCTATTGCCGGCGGTTTTTCGGCAGCTATGGCCGGGGCCGGCATTCAGGGCATGTTTACTCACCTGACCGGCACCAATGACGCTTCTATCTATCTCGACGACGAAGCCGATATCTCTTCGGTCAGAAACCTCAAATTCAATGCTTTAAACAACACCAGAATCATCAATTTTGCCGGTTCGGTGATGATCTCGAGCTCGGTCGGGGTCGCAGCAGGGTTTGCCATCAACGATTTCGTCAAAGACAGCATCGTATTGATCGGTGATATCGACTCAAAATATCAGGATTACCTCGACAGGAAAACCGGAACCGACCAAAATACAACTACTGACAGCACCAGAAACAGAACCGGCGCGAAAATTGCCGCTACCGGTCAGGTCGATGCCCAGGCGAAGAGTAAAGGCGGTTTCATCGTTGCCGGAGTTGCCGGCGGAATCACCAAAAATGACGACAGCGGCGACCCGGGCATTACCAGCAAAATTACCGGAAAAGCTACCGAAGCCGAAAGCAAATTGACCGATACCATCAATTCAGTTGCCGGTAAATTTTCGAACATTACTTCCGAACTGTCGACCAAAACCAAAACCAGCAGTTCCGGCAGCCACACAAACCCGAGCATCAGTCTTTCGGTCGCCGGCAGTGGCGGGCTTAATTTTATCGAAACAAACACGAGGGTTGATATCAGTGGCATGATCATTGATCTGGGCGGTACCGCCGGGGCAAACCTCAATGCGGTCGCTGTCAACAATACCGATGTCATGGCTTTTGCCGGCACCGCCGGCGTAATGTTTCAGACGGCCAAAAAAGACACATCAGGCAAGAGTGTCGGCATTGCCGGTGCAGTGGGCCTCAACATGCTGAAGAACAAAACAGAGGCAATCATCAAAAACAGCAATATAGCCAGCGCCGACGAACTCAATGTTTTTGCCGTAAACGGTGGAATGAATATCGCAGCAGGTCTTGGCCTGCAGGTTTCAAAAAATTCGGGCAACGCCGCCGGTGCCTTCACTATGGGTGGCTCTGTTTCTCTCAATCAGATAGATAATACTGTCAATGCCGAACTCAACGGCACCAACGTCACCGGCGCAAGCACGCTGAAAACCGACATCAATGTCTCCGCCTACGAAAGCGACATGCAGATCACCGGCGGGGTGCAGGTCACGGCCGGCCAGCAGCGCGGTGCGTTCGGCGCGGCGGTGAATGTTTCAAACATAAACAACAATGTGGCGGCAAAAATTTCCGGGGGCACATTCAATCAGGTGAATAATGTCAGTATTGCAGCACTGCAGGCAATCGCTCAGATTAACGGAGCCATCACAGCCGGTGTTGTCTTCGGAACAAGCAACACCACTTCCATTATGGGAGCGATGATCTACAACGACACCGACAATAATCTCACGTCAAAGATCGAGGGGGCAAGCATCAATGCTGCCGGCAAAGTGGCGGTCAACGCACAGGATTACTTTACAGGTGAAAATATCACCGGCTTCAGTCAGATGCTGAATCGAGCCGATTCAGGGGTAAGCTCGTTCATCTCAGCCGATGGCGGTGATTATTACGATATTGACGCCTCGAATGAGGCCGATGGCAGCCTTGCAACACCACTTAAAGACCAGATTAAAAAGGGATCACTGATCGTTTCTGGGGCTATGGCAATCAGCGTCGCCGATACGGCTGTCGGTGCCGCCGTGTCAATCAACGATGTCGACAATAATTTCACCGCCAGAATCGACAACAGCACCATCAGCACCGACGCCGGCACCGTCGAAACCAATGCCCGCACCGACACCTTTATGATCAGTGCCGCCGGCGGGGTTGCCGCCAGCACAAAAAGTGGCGCCGGCGGCGGTTCGGTCGTCTGGAACGATATAGATTCAGAGGTCAATTCAGGAACGGTTAACTCTGTGATAACCGCCGGCAACTGTCTCAGCAGGGCCGCCAATGATTCAAGACTGATCGGCATTGCCGGGCAGGTTACTGCCGGAAAAGGGGCTGCCGCCGGCCTCGCCTTCACCTACAACAAGCTGACCTCAAAATCGAACGCTTTCAGCCTCGGAGCAAAGGTTAACGGACCGGGTTACTCAGTTGCGGGGTCACAGTTTCTGGTCAATGCGGCCAACAACGGTGAAATTCTGAATCTGGCGCTGACTGTTCCGGTAAGTAATGTGGCCGGCATCGGCGGTGCCGTCGCGATCAACAGAATCGACAGTGACGCCATCGCCATCGTTGATAGCGTGTATACGGATGCCACAGGCATCGTAAAAACCGTTTCCGACAGCCATGTAAGCGGCTTTGAGAATGTTTCAGCAGCCGCCGAGGAAAAATCGAGCATCAAGGCAATCTCCGGGTCGTTTGCATTCGGCGGTCAGGCCGCGGTCGGTGGCGCCGTCGCTTATAATGAAATAACCGGCAAAACCGGCGCTCATATGAACAACATTGCTGTTGATGCGAAAAACGTGCTGATAAAAGGCGTAAATGACGCCGACATCTGGACGATGGCTTCCGGATGTGGCGGTTCGGGCGAGGTTGCCGTTCAGGGCGCTGCGACGACCGGTGAAATCAGCCGCACGGTCGCAGCAGGGATGGATAATGTCAGCGCAAGCAAAACCGATTCGTTCGTCGACATTCTGGCCGAAAGCACCGGCGAAATCAACAGCAATGCCACTGTTGCAGCGGTGGGCGTCGGCGTAGCCGGCGTCGGAGCCGGTGTCGTCGTCAACCGCCTGAGCGACACGATCAGCTCATCGGTTAGCGGCACCACACTTAATGTAAAAGATCTCGAAGTTAGAGCCAAAGGCAGCCAGACTATCAGGGCCTTCGGGGTTGCCGGAGCCGGCGGCGCTTATGCCGGAGTTTCAGGCTCTGTAGCGGTCAACATCATCAATAACGCCGTCAATGCCTTGATCAAAGGAAACACTTCTGTTACCGCCGAAGACAATATCGGGGTTGTTGCACAAAGCGACGAAACCCTGCTCAACTATGCCGGAATCGTGAGCGGCGGCCTGGTCGGCGTCGGTGCCGGCCTCAGCGTCAATGACATTCAGGGCGACACCAATGCCTGCATAGAAAACTCAACGGTCAAAGCAATGGGAAAAAACGCCGGGATATCTCTCAAAAACGAGATTTCCGACACCGCAATGAACGATGCTTTTATCGATGATACAACTGTAAACGCTCAATACACGCTCGAAAAAAGTCGTATTTCTTCGACAAAAACCGGTCTGGTCGTCGACAGCTCGGCAACTCACACACTCAAATCTTTCGTGGCAAACGCTGCTGCCGGCGGCGGTGGTATCGCGGGCACCGTCAATGTCAGTCGTATTTCAGGCACTACCGGTGCCAGAATTTCAAATACCAGAATAAACAACGGCGCCACCGGAGACGTCAGCGTCAACGCAGGTGATTACAGCAATCTTTCAGGATTTGTTGGTTCAGCCGGCCTCGGTGGCACCGGCGTCGGCATTGCCGCTGATACGGGCATGGTCAATCGCACCACATCGGCAAAACTTGATGGTATAGTCTCAGACGCAACTTCCAGTTCGACTGCCAGAAATGTTTCGGTCAAGGCTGACGCAAAACTCGGTATTTCGGCCGTTGATGCAGGCCTTGCCGTCGGCGCCGGAGGCAACGCCATTGCCGGAACACTCGCCACCAACATCATGCAGAGCAATACCGAAGCGATTGTGAACAACGCTAACATCACGCTGAAAAGCCTGGTAGTAAATGCCACTCACAAAGCCAAAACATCGATTGCCGCCGGAGCGGTTTCAGCCAGCCTTTACGGAAGTCTCGGCGGATCGCTGGGGGTGAACTCGGTAAAAGACCTGGTCAAAGCCGAAATAACCGGCAGCAATATCATCATGCAGAGCAACGGCTCTGGCAAATTCGAAGTGCAGGCTCTGAACGACACGACTTTAAACACTGTTGGCGCCGCCGTCGGAGGCAGTCTGGTAGTCACGGGCAGCGGCAATCTGGCGGTCAATCTAATCGAAAGCGATGTTCTTGCTCATGTTAAAAACACGACCATGACCAATCGGGCAACCGATGTGACGGTCAAGGCCGACGACAAACTCAACATCGATGCCAATCTCGGCACAGTCGCCGTCGGAGCTGTGGGAGCCGGAGCCTCGATAGCTGTAAACACACTCGATGGCAAAAGCAGGGCGGTTATTGACAGCAGCATTCTTTATGCACGCGACAATATGAATATTACTGCCGACACAACCCGTAACCTGACGCAGCTGGTCGGCACGGCTGCGGGTGGCGCCGGTGCATTCACCGGTAATGTGGTTTATATTTCGGCCGGCAAACTGCTGACAACTGGTTCTGAAGACGGCGCCACGAATGTAAGAAATACCGTGACGGCGGCCGAGAACAACAGCTTCGGAAATATCAACGCAACCAACGACACCCTTACCGATGCCGAAAAAAACTCGCTGAACGCAAAACCCGGTAAATACTCTTCATCAACAGCCGCGAAGTCTGAAACCTCGGTCAAGGTGGTCAAAAACGGAAGCAATTTTCCGAAACTTGATTGCAAACCTGCGGTCGGCACAGGTGTTGTCAACGTAAAAGCCAGAGAAACCACAAACATCGATGTAATTGGCGGTGGTGCAGCTGTTGGAGCCCTGTCGGCCGGCGGCTCAGCCAGCTTTATTGACCTGCACCGAAATGTCGCAGCCGACGTCAGAAGTGCCTATCTCTATTCGGGTAATTCCGGCCAGATAGAAGCTCTCAGCACCGGCAATACAAATCTCAGAATGTATCAGGGCACCGTCGGAATCGTCGGAGCTGGAACCGCCGCTTATGGCCGAGTCGGCATCAGCGGTGTCGTAAATGCCAATCTTTCGTCGGGTGTACAAAGATGTGATGGTGATCTGGCGGTAAATGCCATCGACAATGCTTCGGCTAACGCCGAGTCATACGGGCTCACAGTCGGTGGCAAATACGCGGCGGGTGTGCTGGCAACTCAGATAGACAATAATTCTTCTGTCAATGTGAAGCTGACCAACAACAATCATTCGTCGCGCAATTTTACCGCCAAAGCCGAAAAGAGCAACAATCTTACGGCGAAAACCATCGGCGGCGCCGTCGGCATTTTTGCGGCCGGAAACGGTATTGTATCGACAGTCAACGACAGCGGCGGCGCGACGCTTACCGCAAGTGGCGGAACCTATCGCGCCGGTAAGGGGAAAATAGGCCTTTCTGCCGTCAGTGAACCCGTTATTGTTTCAGAAGCCAAAAGTGCCGCAATCAGCGGTCTCGTATCAGCTGGTGTCTCGGTTGCCGAAGCAACCATTTCAGGCGTTACTGAAACCAGGGTCATAAATACCCCCGCTTTCGAATCTCCCGAAATAACCTTCAATGCCACAAACCAGGGCACGAGCAATCTCCTCGCCGAAGGACTGAGCGGTGGATTTGCCGCTACCTTCGGCTATAACGAAAGCAATGCTCAAAACAATTCAACCGTAAATGTTCTGATCGGCGACGCCACCTACTCAAACCCCGACACCTTACTTAGTCTGCAGGGTTTAAACAAAGTTAAGCAGAAAGTTGAAACCAGAGGGCTGACCGTCAGTGGCCTGGTTGCCTCGGGCAACAACAAGGCAAAAGCTGAATCAAACAGTTCAACAAATGTTTCACTGGATGGCAGCGACGTTGAAAAAGCGATCCGAAAAATTGACGTCCAGGCGCAAAACACTTCGAATCATGAGATCAAGGCAGATGGCAAAGGCGGTGGTCTGATATCGGTAGATGGCCTCGCCGCCTATGCGATCAACAATATAACAGGCACGGTAAATGCCGCAATCAACGGCAAATGGAAGATCAGGGAAACTCTGAATCTGCTTGCCTGGCAACAGAACGTTGTCAAAATCGTCGCCGACTCTCTACAGGCAGCACTGATCGGCTACAGTGGCACCAAAGCCGAAAATACCATTACGGCGACGACAAAGTCTTCGTTTGCCGACAACACTGCAGTTACAGCCGGAGACGACATCACATTCACAGCCATTAATAACACAGTCTGCAACCAGGATGGTGCCAATTCCGCATCAGGCGGAGGGTATGGCGGCATCGTCGTCAATGGCGCCTGGGGAATCGCCAATATTACCTCAACAACTGAAGCGCAAGTCGGCAAGAGTGTTAAACTACTGAGCGATGGTGGTGAAATCGCGGGTAAAGCCCTCACCCGCGCCAACATCAACAACAAGGCGCTCACCCAGGGCGCCGGTGTCGTAGCTAACCCTCTGGCTTTCAGCCAGAATACCATCAATATCAAAGACAGGGTTCTAATCGACAACAGTTCGCTTGTAAAAACCAACAAACCTGGCCAAAACGTAAAACTTGCGGCTTCTGACGATCTGGTTGCAGTTCTGACAGCCGATGCCGATATGCAGGGCGGCTTCGGCGGCGTATCAAAAGCCAAAACCACATCTGATATCACCAGAAACAATACGGTTGATATCTACGGCGATATCAGCAGTGCCAATGACGTAAATATCTATACCGACGCCAGCGCCGACGGCGAGACAGCAAAATACGATCTTACCGCTACCGCCGATTCATACAACAAATCGACCGTTGCTGTGGCCAAAGCGGAGCTCAAAAGTGATACGACCCAGAACAACACAATCAACATCTACAGCAATGCCGATATCGAGGCGCTCCGCCACATCAACCTCAATTCAGACACCGGCAATATCGTAATGCTGGAGGCCGCCAGTGAATACACATGGCACTCTGGGAGCAGCACCGGGGGATACTCAAGCACCGCATCAGGCGAACGCATCAACAGTCTGAGCGGCGAGAACAAAGTCACCATCGGCGGTAACCTGCTTGCGGGCAAAGAAAACAAGGTCGAGCTGACAATCGGCGGCACCATAGATATCTTCGGCGAAATCAGCAACTCGGTGACGACGCCCGAAATCACTTCAACCAAAGCGGAATATGCGGCCGGGGTAACCACAGGCGTCATGGACTACGCCAACGAGCTGTTCGAACGTTATTTAAAGGTCTGTGAGCTGATTCTGGAATACACGGGCACCCCGGCTGCCGATGGCTACAGTGCCGACAAAAACAGACTTCTCGATGAGATGAAAAAATACGGTCTCTATGACCCGAATACCGGCCAGCTGGTCGGAGGACTGCTCGTTCAGTATATAGCACTTCCCGACATGCTGTGCACCGGCGGCGATGTCATCATTAACAGTGGCAGTGTTGCCGGCAACGGTAAAATCACGGCGAATGGCGCGCCGCAGATCATAGTAAACAACAACAGTAACCTTTACATGAAAGCCGGCGACATAACGATCGTCGAGGGCGGCGGCAGACTGATCTATAATTCTGCTTCGCTCGGCAGCAACGCTAAAAGCAGACTCTCTTCACTCTCCACGATCACCCTCAACGACGCCCCCGCCCTGATTTCCCTGAAAGAAAACTGGAGCGGAACGCTGAATGCCATCATTGATGGTGAAACGACCAGCGTAACACCGATAACCAACCTCGAATTGAACGGTAATATCAGCAATGCCTACGGCAAAGTACAGATAAGCAACAGCGCCGGTGATATCGTCATGCAGGGACGAACGGCAGATACTGGCGCTACCATCAATGCCCTCGAAGTCGAGCTGCTCGCACCCAAAGGAGCCATCACCCAGGGCTTCAGCGAGGGAATCGTCAACATTGGCGGCAATCCTGAAGATATTTACAAAAACCTCACCAATTCGTATGCAGACACTATTGCGACCAATCAAAACACCACAACAAATCAGACGGTTACCAGGTTTCCGCACACCCCCGGCGTTATTGATCCTGACAAACAGACCGGAACCTGGATCACCGGGGGAGCAATCTATCTGAATGCCTCCGACATAAATGTCAACGGTCTGATTCAGAGTGGTTACAGCGATTACAAAGTAAATCTGAATTCGGGTACCGCCATTAATTCGCTTATCGACGTTTACAATTCAAGTTACCAGGGCCAGGAAATCACTCCAGAAATGCTGACCGCTTACAAACTCAATACCGCCGGTGTTAAAAAAGATGCAAGTGGCAACTGGTATTACGAAATTCAGGCATATTACAACCCGCAGACCAGAAGCGTGATGCTTGAAGATATATCGCCTCAGGGAGGTAAAATATATCTCACCGGTCGCATTTCCAGCACCGGCAACGGTAAAATCCGCGCCTTCGACGGATCTGCAGACATCAATCTAAACATTGATCTTGGTGCAGTGAACCAGAAACTCCCGGTAACTCTCGGGAGAGTGAATCTCGGAGATGAAGCTGGCCTGGTCAGCATCACCGACACTGCCAAAAAGATCAAGACTGAGTTCACACGTAACGCAACGACGGTTACCGAATACGATCGCTATGAAATCAAAAAACGTACCGGAGGCTCTTCATTCAAGGGTTACAGTGCAGGGTGGGAACGCATAAATCTCCCGGATATCATTACTGTCAAAGGACCCGAGGCAACGTATCAGCCGACACCCGGGTTCTATTACAACTGGACGACAGGTCAGACCATTTCCGGAACCAATATGTGGAAAAAAGAAGTCAAATTCAAAGTCTGGGGTGCTTACACCAAAACCAAAAGCCAGCTACAGCTTGAAGAACAAAAGACAGAAAACCTGCTACCAGATTCAGGTACCGTAAACAGGCCCCGCCTGCCGGGCACCTTTATCGGCAAGGTGGGCGGCAGTACGGAACCATATTTCATTAAATACACCAAGAACGTAGATAGCTACAGCGAGTTCTACCAGGAATGGAAAACTTTTGACAACGCGATTCATTCGAAGGGCACCGAGCATTACAAGTGGGGAAACACCCAGGATTCCAGCGTGACCTACCAGCATGCGCTCAGGGCCGATCATCCCATCAGTATCGGCTTTATTGGTTCGACCACCGGTGGCTCAATGCAGCTCAAATCTGGCGGTAACGTAAATCTGAGCGAAAACGTTGTCGGCAAAGCCGGTTCGGCTTTGACCATCACATCGACCAAAGGCACGATTCAACAGACTGGCGGGAAACTGGTCTCAGATAATTTCAATTTCAACGCAACTAACGGCATCGGCAGCAATGGCGCCATAAACTGCCAGGTTGTCAGCGATACCGGCTATCTCAATGCCGTTTCGACCGCAGGTGACATCAGCATTGCAGCAACCCGTTCGAGCGGTAAATATGGCGACATTAAAATCAAGAAAGTCACTGCAGAAAACGGTAACGTCAGGCTCGATGTCTATGGCTCAATTTATAACAACTCTGCAACATCTGCCGATTCTCTCATTACAGGCCGTCGCATAGATCTTGTAAGTCAAAACGGTCAAATCGGCAAGGCAAATGGCGGCTGGCTCTTTATTCAGGCCGGACAAACACCGGTCGGCAGCAGCGACACCATGTCTGCCTCTGTCAACGCCACTGCCAGAACCAATATCTGCCTCAATCAGGTCTCCGGCGACATGCGCCTCGGGCGTATTGAATCCAGGAGCGGCAGCGTCGATCTGAAAGTGACGAGCGGCAGTTTTGACAACGCTCTGCCGGTCAATACAGAGTCAGGAAAACGCAGCACCGATGCCCTTATAGACAAATGGCTTAATCTCGGCCTCATTAAAGGCGACGGAACGAATACCGGCGAGACAGTCAGATTGAGGGCCGTCGATAATTACAAAAATTCGGTCAAGGCTGAATTCGACTCATATATGGCACAAAAAAGCTGGTATGAAGCAAACCCCGAAACGGCCGAAACGACCGTTTATACTTCCCTGCACACAAAATACGGCTCATACACTACAGCAGATCAATATCTGAACGCCAAAGCAAGTGACTCGAACAGCGATTATTACAAACTCCTCAACGGCACCTACGGCTGGACACAAAACCAGCTGCTTTATGCCCTGCAAAATTCGATAATGAACCGCACCTCGGGCTCAACCGACAGTTATAACCGTGATGCCAACATTACCGGCAGAAACATCACTCTGCTGGCCAGCAATGGCGGAATAGGAAAGGATGCTGCCGCCGAAACGGTCAGTCTTGCAAACCTCGGCAGCAATCTCGACACACTTAAAAAGCTTGCCGCCACCGAAGCTGATGACATTATCTGGGATGAAGCAAACGCCAAAGCCCATATAAACCGAACCACCGCGATTGGCATCAAGATGACTTCAAACGCTCATTATCTGAGTGCCACCGCCAGAGACAATATCTATCTCGCGGCCGCGACAGACGACCCGATTTATGTCAAGACGATCAATTCAGGCGACAACAACATTCGCCTGCTTGGCAAAAACGGCATCTTTAATTATAACGCCGATGCAAATGCGATAAATCTGACGGGAAAAGATCTGATAATCGAAGGCGGAGCACTTGGAACAACCAGTGCGATAGGCGCAGCAGAAAAAGCGATAGTGACCGAGCTGAGCGGCAAGCTTACCGCCCGCGCCGAGGGTCTTGTCAACATTTACCAGCGAAGCACCAACCCGCTTCTGATTTCGGCACTTTACAGCGGCGGCGATGTCAGATTGCGTGCAACAAAAGATTTGAAGAGCGTCAACACCGGCATTGCCTTCGACGATGCGGGTTACTTGAATGGCGCCGGTAAACTGACGCTTATATCGGACCACGGAAATATCGGTGAAGACGGGAAAGGCATCAGACTGCTGAGCGACACCATGGATTCCGTAGATGCAACGGCGGGTGGCAGCATCTTTTTGAAGGCAGTTACAAACTCTGCGAATAAGCCGACGATGAACATCGGAACAGTGACAACCGCTTCAACAGGTGTTTTCAAAGTCGACAACAATGCTGCAGTGATTAACTTTGGCGGTACCGTAAATGCCGGCACGGTAGACATCACAGCATCTTCGATCGCCCAGAACGAAAATACCAGTATGATCACGGCCGGAAATTTTAAAGGCACAACCACCGCCGGGCTTGTACTTGACAGCGTCAACAACAAAATTACCAGACTGGACATCGCCAATGTCACCGGAAATATTCTTCTGAAAAACGCAGGAACCCTCAAACTGGGAGACATAGCCTTCTCCGTTGCAAACTCTGCAAATACCCTGACGGTGAGCAATACCGACAAGGTTATTTTTGCCGGAACCGTGGACGTTGAAAACATCGACCTGAATGCAACAAGCGCGATGCAGGAAGCGGCTTCCGTGATTGACACATCAATGCTGAACATGGTTACCAGCGACGGAATCAATCTGGGCAGTACCAATAACATGGTTCGCAAAGCTGCAATCAGCAACACCAGAAGCGGCAACATCACAATCGCCACCAAAGCAGGGGTGAATCTGCAGAAAATAAGCAACCTGGCCACTTCCGGAACTGCTCAATTCGCTATTAACAGCGCCGGAACAGTTAGACTTCAGGGAGATATAACCGCGAAAGACGTTAAAATCGAAGGCTCTTCGATAAATCAGGATGAAGACACCGGCAAAATCGTTGCGAACGCGCTGATGGCAAATTCCACAGGTGGTCTGAGTCTTGCAAGTCTCGACAACGAGATTGGCGCAGTGAGTCTGTACGGCTCGGGAAATATTACGTTCAACAACAAGGGACCCCTGAATATTGGTCTCCTCCAGAATGCATCGAGCCGGGTCAATCACGAAGTTCAGGTCACAAACATCGGCAGCCTTAACCTTAAAGGCACGGTCAGCGGCAAAAACGTCAAACTGACAGCGACTTCGATTACTCAGAATAAAACTGCGAAAATCCTGACCGAAAACCTCACTGTAATTACAAATGAAGGATTGACGATTAACAGTAACCTGAACGAGATTGCCAAAGCCACTCTTACCAACAAAAATTCAGGAAACATCGCGATCTGCAGTAAAACTTCTCTCGAACTTGCGGGTGTAGCCGGTGCTTCTGCAAAATCAGACAACAGCCTCACAGTCGACGGCGGTTCTGAGGTAATATTCGGCGGCAACGTCAGCGCCGCAAATATAAGCGTAACAGCGGGTTCGATTACTCAAAATGAAACTGCCGGCAGCATTATCACAACCAGTCTCGATGCGACAGCAAATTCCGGAATCTCTCTCGACAGCACAAACAATCAGATACGCAAGGCCAGATTGATAAACAAACTTAGCGGCAACATACTGCTGAAGAATAAATCTGTGCTTGAGCTGACCCTGATGGAAAACATCGGAAGATCTGCCAGCATTATCAATGCCGGCAATCTTGTGGTTGGCGGTAATATTTTCGCCAAAGGCTTATCATTGGATTGCACCTCGCTCATCCAGAATGTCTCAACAGGCAAAATCAAGGTGGGCGAACTGACCGTGAATTCGATTAACGGCATGTCTCTCGCAGCGGCGTCCAACGAGATCGATCGTGCCCGCCTGGTCAACATGACCAAGGGCAATATTGAACTCCGAACTTCATCTCACCTGGATCTGGCGGCTGAAAACCGATCGACTTCAGCAGCAGACAAGCTGATCGTAAATTGCTCCGGCGCTTTGAATGCAATCGATGCCCTGACTGCCAGGAATATCGACCTGACTGCCCTTACGTTTACAGCACCGGATCGAATTATCAGCGACAACCTGATGGTGTTTACGACAAATGGCACGTTTCTGAGCAGTCTGGCCAATCAGATCAAAAATGCCACTCTGCAAAACAGTGCAAATGGCGATGTCATTCTCAAAAATTCGGGAAACCTGAATCTTCTCAGCCTCGATAATAATTCGACCGGCAAAACGACGATCATTGCGGAAAATGGCAATATTGATTTTTCCGGCGCCGTGAAGTCAAAAAATCTTGAGGCAACCGGAGTGGCTATCTCTCAGAATGAAGAAACGTCAACCATAACAACTGACAATCTGAAAGTGACTGCAAGAAATGGCCTTTCTCTCGACAGCCGAAAAAATGCAATTACAGCTATAGACTTTGCCAATAATGATGGTTCTACCGTCATTAAAAATGAAAAAAGCCTGAATATGAAGGGGCGGGCCGGCAACGGAAGCCTGACGATCGGGAACAAGGGTTCAATAACCGCCAGTGGTAATATTTCCGGCAATAACGTAAGCATTGATCTTCTGGGCGACCTGAACTCCAATTACAGTCTTACTGCTACCAATAATCTGGTGGTTAATGCCACCGGAAAAATCAATCTGCAGAGGGCGCAGGGCAAAAATGTGACTCTGACCAGCGGCATAAAACGAAGCAAGCTGTTGCTCAATGCCTTTGATATGGCCGGCATAAATCTGAGACTGCAGATTGATGACGAACAGACTGATGAAGATGCCGGCAGCAATGTCAATCAGATCGGCGAAGCAGGCGGAATCAACGTGCACGACCTGCTGGCAGAAGAAGAGGCCCATGGCCTGACCGAAGGCGGTGACATCATGCTTGCCAATATCGGCGGCAAGAGGGTAACTCTGGTCATCAATCATGATCAGGGCAGAGTGAATGTCGGGCAGGCAAGGCTTGGCGAATCGATGAACGTTACAGCCGGAGGTTTCAAAGGCGGGCAGTTTGAACACACGGGCGCTGACGACAGCCTGAAGCTTGTATTCAACGGGGTTAATGGCAAATACATGAACGATGTGACAATTGATAAAGTTGCGTCGCGCCAGGGTGTGCAGGTAAGCAACCTTGACAGCTTAACCGCCAGGATCAATGCAGACACCGACATCTTTCAACTGAGCAGCGTCGACCTTCTCGGCGTGGGGGTCTTCTCCAACAACCAGACTTCAGTAATAGTACCGGGCAGCGAGAATGCATCACTTGAAATCATTATAAAAGGTGAGTCCACCAGCATAACCAGACAGGCAAAACATCTCAACGAGCCAAGTCTCGCTGACAGAATCGCCAGTATCGTCGACAGTAATACAAATGGATTGCAATCTTCTGCCGGTGCAACAGAACCGAGCGATCACAGTGCTCAAAAAAATGAAATCGAATATTCTGATTTCATTTATAGTGGCGCAATACCCTCTGCCATAACCGCTCACGGCGGCAGAGTTTATCTGACATCTGTTGATACTGAAAATGACAGCGTTGTAACCGCTGAAACTGAAGACGAAAACTCAGAAATGGAACCAAATAACTGATGCTGAAATTCGAAAGACAATTTCTCATATCCCTGTTTGTCTGCGCATCAATGAGCTGTGTTTATGCCCAGCCCGCTGCGCCGATTCTTGAGCCTGCGAACACTTCTGGCGCGTATCTGAACCGTATTCTTGACAACTTCCAGAAAACCCGCCTGGAGCGCCAATTAAAAAGGGAAATCGAAAACCCGGAAAAAACGGAAAAACCGACAACAGCATCTGCAGCCGAACCGAAAATGCCAGAAATCAGAGTCACGCTGAAGGCGGTTGAATTCTCCAGGTCGTCGGTTCTTACCCCGGAGCAGCTTAAGGAAATGGCAGCCGGCTACGTCAATCGTGAGTTAGGTATTGCCGAGCTGAAAGAATTCATCGGCGGTATCAACAACTGGTATCGCAGTCATGGATACATCACCGCAATTGCCGCCTTACCGCCGCAGGAGATCAAAGATGGCAAGCTGAAGGTTTTGCTGATCGAAGGTCTGATCGGCAATGTGAGGCTTGCGGGCAATGCCAATACCCGTTCCGGCTACATAAGAAGTCGACTTGGCATACCCCAAAACGAACTCCTCGACATCAGAAATCTTGATCGCGACCTGATTCAATTTAACGGAACCAATGACATAAAGGCAAGAATCAAGCTGCAGGCTGGCGAAAAACCTGGAACCACAGATTGTTATATTCTGGTTTATGAGCCACAGGACAAGACCGGCAGTCTGTTCATCGACACTGCAGGCAGCAAGGGCACTGGCGAAACCCGCGTCGGCCTGACGGTTGCAGATGCGAGCATCAGCGGTAACCGGGATTCACTGACTGTCACTTCGCTGATGTCAAACACCTCCAAAGCGGCCATGCTTGGCTACAATTTTCCGATTAATCGCCGCGGCACCCGAATTTCCTTCTATCACAGCTTCAATAACCTGCTGATTGACAATGCCGGCCTTGAAATTCGCGGCGCCTCACGCTCAACCGGGTTTTCCGTCACTCACCCCATGCGGGTCGGTACCAGCTTCAAAAGTGAGCTGATTTTCGACGCTCATAGACAGAATTCCGAGAATCGGGTTTTTGGGCTCACCTTCGTAGACGACAGTGAAAATCGGTTTTCAATCGGTTCTTCATTTCTTAGACTCTCATCTGGAGCAGCGCTTTATTGGCGTCCAACTGTGGTTTTCTGCGACTACAAAGGTCTCGGTGATGATCAAAAACTTCGCAAATATCAACTTGACGCGATGTGGCAAAAGGTTCTTCCCGGCAAACGGCAGTTACAGTGCAGGCTCATCGGTCAAAAAGCCTGCGATGAATTCATACCATCGGCCGACCAGTTTTTTCTTGGCGGCATGTACAGCGTCAGAGGTTATGAAGAAAGTGTCATCGGCGGCGACAGCGGCATAAACCTCAAACTTGATTACCTTTTTCCGATCGGAGGGTTTAAAACAACAAAGATGTTTGTTTTCTACGATTGGGGTCGAATATATGGTAAAAGTTTCGCGAACGACAGAATGATTCATGCGCTGGGTTTTGGTTTCAGCCACTCGTTTGCCGGTGATTCACAAGTTGTCTTCAGCGTAGGCTACCCGCTGGTGAAAGAACTGAACGTTCAGGCTGTGGACGGACAGAAGCTGGAACTTTCGATGAATGTTTCGTTTTAAAAAATTACGAGGAGTAGATAATGAACACAAAAGCCGAAAAATTCTCTAAAATGCTTACCGACAACGAAATAAACTGTTTTGCCCCTGAAGAGGCCAGGGATGAACTGAACACGGTTCTTTTCAGGTCGACCATGGAAATCGAGGGGCAGCGACTGCCGCTGGTGGTTATCATCGACGACAGTATCTACGTCATCTGTCGCACCCTCGTCGCCGGCAGGTGCCTTACCGAAAACAACCGTTTCGAAACTTTGAAGTATCTGAACGTCCTCAACAGCACCTATAAAACCTTCAAATATTTCGTGACTGAAGCGGGCGAAATTGTTATGGATATTTGCCTGCCCAGCACCAACGAACAGTTTGAACCCAACATGATCAGGGCACTTATCGATCTAAGCGTGAAGAATCTCGAAGAGAACTATCGGCCGCTGATGCAGATCGTTTGGGGCAATTCGGCCGTTAAAACCGCCGAAACCTGAAGACTGTTTTTTTTTTCTGCAGGACAGGCATTTAAGCGTTGCTGTGTTGAAGAAATTAAATGGGCAGCCCTGCTCAAAAGCGCCGGGCTGCCCATTTAGCCAGCTTTAATTTATTTATTCGCTTCGAGAATTGCTGCTTTCAGGCGTTTGAGATGCGGCGCAACCTTTTCGGGTGCCAGACCACTCTTCTGCAGAGCAAGCCACATGGCAGCGGCCTGATGGAGTTTGCCGCTCTTTTCCAGTTTCCAGGCTTCAATGATCGATGCAGTTCCGACAACGATGGCATCGACGCTGAATGAAGCAAGATTACCTGCGAGATTGAAAGTGCCGGCAAAGCTTTCGGCGCCTTCGATTTCAATTTCAACCCAGTCGTTGGCGGGATAATTGACACGACTGATCAGGTCCTTGTCGGCCGTAACCTTCAAACTGGCTTCATCAGAGCAGAATTTCGCAAAAATCT
>JAKQKW010000332.1 GCA_029560455.1 Candidatus Rifleibacteriota bacterium | reverse complement strand
TGGCACTGCAGGCCGCGACGCAGGGCGTCGGTGCCGCGCCGCAGCGCGATCAGGTCACGGGTCAGCCGGTAAAGCTCATTCTCTTCGTCAAAAACCATCGAACGCCGGTTTTCGGGCAATTTGCCATGAACACCTTCAAGGCCGGTTTCGTTACCATAGTTCAACACCGGCACCCCGCGCGAAGTCAGCAGAAAAGCCAGAGCCAGAGCGTATTTCTGTCGATCGCCGCCGCACGAAGTTATGAAGCGGTCGAGATCGTGGTTATCGAGAAAGGTTGCCAGCAGAGCCGCATCGGGGTAATTGCGGTCGTAATAAAGTCGTGAAGCCAGCTGACGACAGTCGCCACCTTCGGCAAAAACCGTCTTCATCGTGTAATAAAGCGGAAAATCAAACAGGGTGCTGAATTCGCCATCGTTCCAGGCCTGCCTGGTTTCAACCGGGTCACCGTTGAGATACTCGCCGAGCAGCAGAAAGTCTTTGCCACCAATTCTTCTGGCATTGGCATTGAAATCGCGCCAGAAATCGGCCGGCACATGCTTTACCGCATCGAGCCTGAAGCCATCCGGGCGCAGTTTCTCGATCCAGTTTCGCGCAACCAGCCTGAAAAAGGTTTTGACCACCGGTTTCTGCGAAGCAAAATCAGGCAAACCAAAGATGCTGCGATTGACCAGCTCTTCTTTATCGTTCCAGTTTTTTATCTCACCGCCGGCATTGAACCAGTCAGGATTGGTCTCAATAAAGGGAGCATTGTAACCCATGTGGTTGACAACCATGTCGAGCAGAAGTTTGTGATTGCGCTGCTGAAGCTGGTGCCGCAGTTCGACAAGCTCTTCTTCTGTGCCGAAGCGGCGGTCTACCGTCCAGAAGTCATGCGGCCAGTAACCATGATAGGCCTGCTGCTTGTAAAAGCGGTCAGGCCGGTTGGTGAAAAACGGGCTCAACCAGATGCCGGTAACGCCAAGGCGTTCAAGATAATCGAGTTTTTCGATAAGACCGGCAATATCGCCGCCATGAAAGCCTTCGAGATCCTTTTCGTCGACCTCGTGGTCATTGGCCCGGTTGCCATTGCAGAAGCGGTCGATCAGCACAAAATACAGTATCTGATCTTTCCATGAATCACAGGCGTTCGAAGCAGAGACAGCAGGTTTATGGCTGAGTTTTTCAGCAGCAGTGACTGCGTCTGAACCAGTCAGACATGGCAGAAAAACAGACAGCAGAATGGCGACAAAAAGCTTCCTCATCATGTTAAAGACCTTTCAGTGATTTCCTCAGTATTATACCAGCTAACCGCCAGCTTTCCCTTAAATAGATACTGGAAATTGAAAAATATATCGTATTGGCATTTTAGTGCGATTGCCCTGAGCTTGCCGGCAATTGCTGGAAGCGAAGTTGTCTTGTGATAAACCGACGCAGATGCTATTATAATTGCATAAAAGTTTTACATTGGAGTGTGATAATGAGAGAGCTTGGTCTAAAGCGTGTTTTCACTCTTTTTCTGACGCTGATTCTGTTTATTGGTTTTTGCGGCCCCGTCTTTTCTGCGGAAAGCAGCGATAAAACCGAGATTATTGCCGAGCTTCTGGCCGGCAGAACAACAGACTGGCAGGGTGCAGCCTCGCAACTTTCAGAATTGCAATTGCCGCTTGCGCTCGCCGCAGCCGAATTGCTCAAATTTAAAGCGGTGCATTCAGAAATTCCGCTCGACACCGATGCCGCCGAAAATTTCGCCGGGCTTGTCAGGCAGCGTATCGAACGCTCTCTGATGATATCATTCACTCAGACCGACAATTGCCGCCAGCCCGTCGAGGCTTATGAAATGGTGCTTGCAGGGCAGAAATTGCTTGTACCGGCTCATTACGTCGCAGATATCAAACTGACGATAACGGCATGTCGCCCTGATGGCGAGGCTGGCACGGTTTTTCCGGAATTCTGCATCGATATTTTTTCTCAATCGCCGCTTGCGGCTCACTCTCTCAAAATCGATGGCAAAACCATATCTTCTTCAAAAATCCGGCTTTCTGTGATTCCCGACGGTTATAAACTGACCTGGCAGCCGGATTTAAATGCAGATTTCATGCTCGCGATCGGAACTCATACGGCAGAAATAAATGTAACCAATGAAGCCGGAGAACAAATCGAAAGACACTGGTCTTTCACTGTCGGTGTTTATGATGTGCCCACTGACCCTTTGCCTGTCGATGCCGTTTTGCTTGAAGAACTAACAGTTGCGGCGAACAGGCTCGTGCCCGGCGTTGACGCAGGTCTGACCTTGACAGTGCTGATTTATCAGACGGCCGATGGCAGGCGGTTCACGGAATATCGAATGACAACCGCATCCGGCCAGATAATTACGACCCGTAATCCGGCCCAGATAGCAAGAAAGCTGAAAGTGGGCCGTGTAAGCGACCCCAATATCACTATTTATCCGCTGACAAGCCGTGCATTTGCCGGAAACAGTCTGACTTTTTCATACGAATGGCTTGGCGAAGGCAAGGTTATCTCTGAAAAATGGGAAATTTCATCCGGTGGCCATTCTACAGGCGAACCCACACTCACGATGCGCGGCGACGTATTTGCCAGATGTACCCTGACCATTGAGCATACAGGTACCGATGCTGCTGGGAATCAGATTGTTTTTACCACTACGGTCACGTCAGACAAATTTATCCAGGAAATCGCAATAAATACCTCTATTTTTCCAGGGCGTGACTTGTCATTGAACAACACCGGTTCGGCAACTTTCAGCATCGCCAACACGGTAGTCAACAACGTGAATTTTGTCAGCATGGTCGAAGGTGCATCTTATGAATTCGACAATGGCGGCTCAAAAAGCATTTTGCGGGTAGATAAACTGAGCTGGGTTGTTCACGCATCTGATGGCAATGCAAAAATTGCCGATTCAAGTGCCACTTCTACATATCTGTATTGTAAAAGTCCGGGCCTGACCGAGCTGGTGGTCGATGTCAGGCTTTCCTGGCATCAGGCCGGAGAATCATACACTTCGAATTTCAAACCCGAAACTTCAGGCCTGTTTGCATATTATCAGGCAGACGGCAGAGCCACTTTTGACAAATACCCCGAGAACCTTGTCTATCTCACCAGCCGCATGATCGCAATAAAAGAATTTGAGTTCACGGTCAAGCAACAGAAACGCGTGGTGACGGCCGGCAACACAGAGCTGGCAGAACCGGTTCTTCTTGGCAGGTCTTCTTTATGGCCTGCTTCGGCACCGATAATGATAACAGCTGCGTTGCCCTGCATGGTTCACGGTCGAACCGGCAAGTGGCTGTCGCAGGATGGTGACTTCAGATTCATCACACCTGTAGAACTTGATGAGCAGATTGATCTGATACATTTGAAGCTGGGCGGACGTTTCTCAACGACAATATATGACAGAGATACTCTTTTTTCAACTCAGTTGGCGCCAATCGCCATCGTAAAACCCGATGACGGTCTTCTGGAGTTGCGCATCAATCCATCGGGGCCGGTTATCACCTACGAGGGTGCCACGGCGACCTTTACTGCCGAAGTTCGACCGACAGTCGACTTCGGCAGTGGCAGCCTTTCAGATGCGACAGACGATCTTGACCTTTTTAACGGCTACAGGCTTTCTAAAGTGGAGCACATCCAATGGTTCGAGGTTCCGCTCGATGCCTCTGGTGACTGGAAAAACAAAGCTCCGGCAGGAAAGGGCTTCACGCATTTTTTCACTGCCGATTCTGGTCCCGGCAGTTACACGATGAACTGTGCCGTTTCGCTGGAAATGAAAGAGTCCGATACGGGTGACACTTTTATAGTTGGCGCTGACAATTCGGTTCCGGTCGATGTTTTGCCCGGTCTGACGATATTCTCTCCGATCGATGAGCTTGCCTATCCGCTGAATGCGACGATAAAGGTCAAGACCTCTTTCGATGCGGACGAAGCAAACTGGAAAAATATAGTCTGGCGTCTTAACGGCAAGCTTTTCAAGCCCGACACCGCCGGTGCCCCATTTTTCATTACTGCAAACCGGGTTGGCAAGTGGTCGCTTGAAGCCGTGCTGACGATAAAAGACCCTGTCACCGGCGCTTCGACCGAGATGAGAGATCGAATAACATTTGCGGTAAAACCCTGTGAAATAAGTCTTTCACCGGGTCGAAAAGTCTTTGACATGGCTGTTCAGAATACGCAGGGGCTTGATCTTGCGGTTTCCCTCGATGGTAAAACGGTCGAACGCCCGGGAAAGGCCGTTCCATGGCAGGGCAATGACATCATCGCCGTTGTCGAACCGGTTGCCTGGTCTATGGTTGCCACCCCGACTGCCTGTGCAGCCATCGACACCGATGAAGAGAGCTTTTCCGCCGGTCTGCAATTCTCATCACATGGCGCGGCAACCGTTCTGGCAACGGTAACCGTGCGCATTGCCGGCGCCGATGATTATTTTCGTCGACACGCCAAAAATTTCGAAGACGAATTCGAAGAACCCGTATTCACCTTCCCGGCCGTCAGAGCCGACCTGTGGGCAATAAAACAGGAATGGATGCCTTTTGGCGGAAAATTTCCAACCAGAGCCATTCAAGGCACTCAACGACTTTTTGCCATAGAGAACGGAACTGTCAGGATAAATAACAAAGAATATACGTGCCTGAAAGAGGGTATCCTAGAAGAATCGCTGGAAATCAAGCCGGCGATATCAGGGGTTACTCCATTAAAAGCTGACAAGATCGGTATAGACTGGTTTGCCTCTGAAAGTCAGGTTATATCTGGGTTCTCCTTTAAACCAAGGTTTCTCGAAGGTAACAAAACCGAAGTTACTCTTAAAGCGTCAATTGAATTTAACATTAGCAGCGACCTGAAGCCTGAAGAGCAAAAATATGAAGTCAGTGTTGCATCACTTACGAGCGTTATTGATCTGGCGACTTTGGGTAAACCCCAAAGTGTGTCAATTAATCAACCATGTATGCTGAGTTTTTTCTTCGGCCCGGAGGGAGGTCCGCTTTCTTACCAGAACGAATTAGTTGTATGGAACGGTGAATACAGAATAAGCCTCGACTGGGTCGCATGGGCAGTATACACCGGCGAGCATTCCAGTGAACCGATCGAGTCAACAGACCCGAACGTGTCTTATGTACGCGCGACTCCAGGCATCTGCCTTGTTTCTTCGCGACCTGTTTTCATGGTACAGCCAGAAGAGACTGAAGTGGCACCTGCACTGATTCAGCTCAAATCAAATGATCTGAGCATTGCCGTAGGGGCAAATATCTTGAGTTGGTCAATAATCCCTGGGTTGAACGATCATCTCGAAGGGCTTGCATCGGCCACGATAGACCCCCAGACAGAGGCCTCTCATTATTTCAACATTTATAAAACAGCAGGGCACTGGGTATGGAAAAACGCTTCGGGTAAAGTGATGACGCAACCCCTTGCGGTCGGTTGCGGTAGCTCCATTACTCTCAAGGCCGATTTTGGCGCACTTAAAGCCGCTGACACACCGATAAGATTTGAATGGTTCGATAAAACAGGTTCTTCTGTAATGGCGGGTGTAGCTTATTATTCTGACTACGTCACAATTCATACCCCTGAGAAGATAGATCGGTATGAACTGCAATTGATGGTTGACGGTTTTGATGACCTGGCCAGACTTGAGGTTTATTGCGTTCAGCAAATCAGCAAAATCAATGTTAACAACATTTATTATCTCGAAAATCTGAAAAAATCGGTTGCAGCCCTGCGTGGTTACGATAAACATACGGTAGCCAAACTGCTCGTCGATATGTTTTATCTCTGGTGGTGGTCTTCTGAAAACCGCGACATACAATATGGCATTCCCGGCTTTCCTGGAGATGCCAGCGCCGCTTCTGTGTGTCTGAAGAAAGGCGGTATGTGTCAGGCTCTTGGCAATTTCTTTTACAAATGCCTTGAATGTCACGGCATAGAAGGGCTGACGAGAGCAGCCATTCTCTTAAACGATAATCGCACCGCAAGCCCGGCTCCGCCAAGAAGCCTTGCGCCGACGACTACTGAATATTGGGGCGCAATTGTCTGCGATGATCCGGGTCTTAATCAGACCGAGCCTCAGGATTTCTGGCCGACGCATGATTATATATCAGCTTACGGCAGAAGCCATTCATACAGATATATCGGCACAAAGATGATACCTGACGTCGCTACCGCAACGGTTGTGATTGAGCGTGCGACCGACATCGTAAAATACCCAAAAGAGGAATATTACATGTTTTTGGCTCCAGGAGATGGTCATGCGCTTGTTTATTTTGAGAGTCAGCATGATAAAAAACAGTATCTTTATGATCCTTCATTTGGTAAGGGTAAATTCTTCTCGATAGAAGCCGAGCTTGCGAGTGGCACATTTCAAGCTAAAAACTTTTTGATCACTCCGGAAACAAAATTCTGGAAAAATTACGTTCTTAAAACAGGCTGGCATTTGCGCGGGTTTACCTTATACAAAGACAGCATTAACCCGCATGGTCTCGGTATGTTTGATGTTCCGGTCGATCGGGTGAATTTTTTCGAAGTCAATATGGGCAGGTATCAGGGTAGCGCAAAGGGGGATTTCTGATGAAAAGATTGTCAGTATTTTTTCTGTTTCTGGTGTTTATGAGCTGCATCCCTTGTCGTGCCGCAGATTACCTGACCGACACCTTTACCGACTGGTTGCAGCAGGTGGCTGATGGTATTGAAGATATCAATGCGGAGCGCTGGCCGTTTGACGAGGCCACTAATTACATGAGCAGCGAGCCACATCGTGCAGCGCTTGCAAAAAATCCGAACAGTCTGCCGATTGTTTCTGATCGAATTCTGGATATCAGAAAACTCCCCTACGAACTGATAGCAAAAGTTTTGGGGCGGCGTGACCCCATAGTCAATTCCTATAAATTTCCTCCTCCACCAACCCGCAATGGTATAACAAAGCCGACCTATAACAGGTATGTGTATGGTTCCTATAGCAACGTTCTTGGCGGAGCCACATATATGACGATGACCTGGCAAAGAATGCTGATTTTGCTGATTTTATGCGAAGACATGCGATTCGAAAAAGAGGTTGACATTCTTATGTATTTTTTGATGGAACCAATGAGCCTTGAGGGTGTTGTAGGAAAGCCCAGACTTATTTATGAGATGAGTTGTTCAGGTCCAACAATGCTGCGGGAGCTGTGTATCAATTATCTCAACCTGTTTCGCCATAAACGCGGCGAACCGCGAATGAATGTCAACGACATGTCTACCTGGACGGGTTATAACTGGTCAAAATATGTGGAAGAGTATTTGCCGCCTTCTTGGTCTCGTTGAAGGTTTTGAATATAATCCCGAGTTTGACACTTAAAAATCCTCCCAAAAATTGCCTGGTCGGAGGCTTGAGCGGTGGCCCGAATTGATTGGTCAAGTTTTCGTGTTTTATAAGTTATGTACAGCCAGTTTGCCCCCTTGACTGCCAGAGTAAACCGTGTCAGATGTCTGATAGTCAAGATTTTTCGGGCTTTCAGAAAAATTGATAAATTTGCATTTTTTGCTTAAAATATTGCGGATATCCCAGCATCATGACGCGGCAATTGCCTCTGAAAGAAACACATGCAAACCATTCAGCTGACTTTGAAGAAAAACAAAGAATTTTCACTGCTCAAGGGGCACCCCTGGGCTTATGGCGAAGCTTTTCGCGAAGTTCCGGCCGGCCTGCGCACCGGCGACCGGGTCGAGGTGCTCTCTCATAAACAGCAGCTTCTCGGGGTTGGCTATGCCGACATCGACTCAAAGATACTTGTCAGAATGCTGCCGATCGACCGCAGCGAAAGTTTCGCCGATGGCATCAGCCGCCTGATCAGGCAGGCAGTCGCACATCGCCTCGATTTTTTCAAGAACCCCGACACCAACGCCTTTCGCGTGATCAACGGTGAAGGCGACGGCCTGCCGGGTCTGATTGCCGACCGCTACGCCGGAGCCGTTTCGCTGCAGATCTATACCCTGGCCCTTGAGCCATTCATCGATAGAATTGTCAAAGCTCTGCGCGACTCGCTCAAAGACCTTAAATGGGTCTGGCGCCGCAACCAGATCAGAATCGCCAAGGCTGCCGCCGCCGAGCTGGTTTTTGGCCAGAACCTGCCCGAAAAAATCGAATTCAGAGAAAACGGCCTCAAATTCACCACCGACCTGATCAATGGCCAGAAGACCGGCTTTTTTCTCGATCAGCGCGATAACCGCCAGCTGATCAGGAACGTCGCCGCCGGCCGCTCGTTTCTCAATGTCTGCGGCTATACCGGCGCCTTTACAGTTGCCGCAATTGCCGGCGGCGCCCGCGAAAGCGTCACCGTAGATATAGCCAAACCCGCTTTAATCGAGGCCGAACAGATTCTCAAGCTGAACGGCTTCGGCGGCCCGCACCACAAAATGGTCTGTTCAGACATGTACGACTATCTCAAGAACTGCCAGCCGGGCAGCTTCGATCTGGTCGTGCTCGACCCGCCGTCGATGGCCAAAAGCCGCAAAGACGTCGAAAAAGCAGTCAGAGCCTATCGACGCCTCAATCTCGACGGCGTCAGAGTCGTCAAAAAGGGTGGCCTTCTGTTTACCGCTTCATGCAGCAGTCAGGTATCGCGCAGCGAATTTCTCGATGCGGTGCGCGAGGCAATTGCCGCTTCCGGCCGCCAGGCTCAGATCGTTCACGAATCTTTTCATGCTCCCGATCATCCTACCGCCCTCGCCCACCCAGAAGGTTCCTATCTCAAGGGCCTGCTGCTGCGGGTTTACTAAGGCGGTTAAAATATGCAGTCACGTAAAACCATAGATGTTGCCGCCGCCGTTCTCATTCACGACAACCGGGTGCTGCTGGCCAAACGCCGGGGCGGCCACCTCGACAACCTCTGGGAATTTCCCGGCGGCAAGCTCGAAGTCGGCGAAAGCGCCGAACATGCGGCAAAACGCGAACTGCATGAGGAACTCGATATCAGCATTGTTGCCGAAAAAACCATGCTGGTGCTCGAACATGCCTACCCCGAAATTACCGTCAGACTGCATTTTGTGAAATGCCGCTTCTCTGACGCCTTCGAAGAATGCCTGCAGAAAACCATAAAAAACCCAGAGGTCGGCTGGTACACGCCGCACGACTTCCCGCTCGAAGAATTCTGCCCTGCCGACCGCATCGCCGCCATCAATCTTCCGTGGCCACAAATAATACAAATCGAGGAAAGAAATGACTGAAAAACCCCTGATTCTGGTAATCAACCCCGGCTCGACTTCAACCAAAATCGCCCTCTACAAAGGTGAAGAGCCATACAAGGAACTCGACATCACCCACTCTGCCGCTGACCTGGCTGGCTTCGGCAACAATCTCGAACAGCTCGACTTCAGATTTTCTGCCGTCGAAAAGGCACTTGCCGACTGGGGCTGCAAACCCTCTGACCTGAAAGCCGCCATTGGCCGCGGCGGGCCGCTTAAACCACTCAGCGGCGGTGTTTATCATGTTGGCGAATCGCTGATGAGCGATCTGCAGTCAGGCAAACTTGTCGATCATGCTTCGATTCTCGGTGGTCTGATTGCCTGCCGTGTTGCGAAAACGGCGGGAATACCGGCATTTATCGCTGACCCGGTTTCGGTCGATGAATTCGATGACATCGCCAGAATCAGCGGCTACCCTGAGATTCCGCGCATTTCGCTCTCGCACGCTCTCAACATCAAGTCAGTAGTGGCCGAAGTCGCCCGCGAAGACGGCAAAAAGCCCGAAGACGTCAACTATATCGTCGCCCATCTCGGCGGCGGCATCTCGATTGCAGCCCATCGCAAAGGGCGCCAGGTCGACGTCAACAACGCCAACGACGCCGGCCCCTTCTCACCAGAGCGCTGCGGCACCCTGCCGCTTGGTGGTCTGCTGAAAATGGCCTTCAGCGGCAAATACACCATGAACGAACTGAAGAAGCAGCTGGTCGGCAAAGGCGGCCTGGTAGCCCATCTCGGCACCTCTGACTGCCGCGAAGTCGTCAAACGCATCGAAGCCGGCGACGCGAAGGCCAAACTGGTTCTTGAAGCCATGGCCTATACGATTGCCAAAGAAATCGGCGCCATGGCAACTGTTTTAAAAGGCGAAATCGACGCGATCATTCTCACCGGCGGCATCGCCCAGAACCCGTATGTGGTCAGATGCATAACCGAGCGGGTTTCGTTTCTCGCTCCGGTCAGAATGAAGCCCGGTCAGAACGAGCTCAAGGCTCTGGCAGCACACGCCTGCCGCGCCCTTGCAGAACCCGCAATCGTCAAAGAATACTGATAAACGCACCAGCTCGAGCAGGCGGCGTTATCAGCCACAGATCAACACCGATAAACACTGATACATCCTGAAAATGGTTATTATCGATAAAATACCCCTCAAGGAGAGAATATGAATTTTGCAGATATCGACAAACTTCTCGGCACTCGCCGGGTTCCGCTCGCAGTATGCATGCCCGAAGAAACCGATACGGTCATGGCCGCTTATGAAGCCAGCAATCTCGGCTTCGTCGAATGTATCTTCGTCGGCAACCAGGAAACCATCAAGGGTTACATAGATCAGGCCGCACCCGGTTTTAAACCAGAGATCATTCACGCCGCGACCCCTGAAGAAGCCGCTTTCAAATCAGTCGAACTGGTGCGCACCAACCGGGCCAGCGCCCTGATGAAAGGCAATATCTCGACCCCGATTCTGCTCAAGGCAATTCTGAACAAAGAAACCGGCATCAAAAACTCCGATGTGCTTTCGCATGTTCTCGTCTTCGAATGGGAAAACAGCCTGCGCTTTCTCACCGACGGCGGCATGCTCCCCCACCCGACCCTCGAAGAAAAAATCGAGCTGATCAACAATACCAAAGCGCTCGCCAAAAAGCTCGGGTGCGATGTTCCCCGCGTTGCGGTTCTCTCATCTGTCGAAAAAGTGAACCCGAAAATTCAGAGCACTCTTGACGCCGCTGTTCTCGCCAAAATGGGCGAACGTGGTCAGTTCGGCAAAGACTGCATCGTTGACGGCCCGCTGGCTCTCGACAACGCCATTTCTCTTGAATCTGCCCATCACAAGGGCCTGTTCAACGAAGTGGTCGGCCGCGCCGACATTCTGATCGCTCCTGATATCGACACCGGCAATATTCTGGGCAAAACCCTGCTTTATTTCGGCAACACACCGGCCGGCGGCATGATCATCGGCGCCCGCTGCCCGGTAGTAATGCTCTCCCGTTCTGACGATCGCCAGACCCGTATCAATTCAATCAAACTGGCCCTGGCGGCCGGTAAAATGTAATAGAGTTCTCAAAAACCCAGTCAACAGACAAATTGCCATCCGGCTCAGGCGAAGAACATCGCTGCCGGGTGGCAATTTTGCCAATGCCGGGCCAACCCTGCGATATAGGCTGATAAAAACCCTGCCGGGTCGATAATGGCGCAGGCAATTATCTCGCCAGCCGCGCAGAAAAATCGTTTCGGGGTGTTCTTTGCCAAAAACCCTGGTGGCAACGAAACAGAGTTCATCCTTCTCTTCTTTTTCAGCTTTATCTCTGAAAATTGAGTAAACATCGAAGGTCGAATCGATCTGCCTGATTCTTTCCATGGTTTTTTGGGCCTTCAAAGGCTCTGCTGATCTGATATGGCAGCGATAAACACCGGCCAGGGCCGTCAGGTTGTTGCCGTCAAAGGCGATGGCGTCGAGAAAACGGCTGAGCGCACTTTCGACCTTGGAAATCTGGCCTTGACTGCCGGGCTTTTCGAGCTCAGCCTTGCTGAGCAGGTCGAGCCCTTCTTTGAGATTCATATCGAAAACCTGGGCTTCAAGAGCTTTTTTCAAACGCTGTGCCCGCGAATTGTTCGGGTTATTCTTGAGAACCGCCAGAACACAAGCATGCCCTTCCTTGAGGTGTTTCAACTTCTGCAGCGCCTCTGCCTTGGCAAGCAGCAGATCGGGGTGCAGCGGGTCTGTCTCGAGTCCCAGATTTACGACTTCGATCACCGCGTCATAATGAGCACTTTCTTCGTGTTTCTTTGCCGCAGCACAGGTTGCCTGCGAACGGGTCTCAGTGAGATCACGCCAGTACCGGCGCGCGTCGGTCAGGCGATTCTGAAAAAAACTCTGATGCTCTACGTCGCCAAGCTCAGTGTAAATCTGCACCAGCGCCTGAATTGCCGCAGTTTCATTCGGTTCAAAATCAAGAATGGCAATATAAGATCGAGCCAACCCCTCAAGGTCTTCGCGATGCGAGTGCCAGAAAGCCTTTGCGAATGGCGCAGTATTATCACGGTCATGCGCATCGGGGTTCTCTTCAATAAATCTTGAAGTTTTCGCGATCAACTGGTTCCACTGGGCCCGGCATTTATTAAGGCTATCCTGGATAACATCCTGGCGAAAGCGCTCATAATCATACTTATCATGCATGAATACAGGCCACTCGAAAAACAGACGGCGAAAATATTCGTAGGCTTCCTTTTTCTGACCCTGTTTTTCGCGCAAACGACCGAGACGATAAAAATAGGCGGCCGTTTCGCCATTCTGCTTTTTAAGTTCATCAAGCTGAGCCTGGGCGGCGTCAAAGCGCTCAAGCAGCAGGGCATCCTCGAACGCACCGTTAAAATCACGTTGTGCGTCGGTAAAGAATTCATTCTGTGGTTTCAGACCCTTTTCCGTTTTTTCAGCTGACATGGTCAGTCCTCATTGTTGCTTTCTTTTTTTGCTGTTTTAATATGATACAATAATACCACCAGATGCAACAATATTTTCAGGAAAGAGCGTGAGAGTACCAGATGTTTTCACAGATATCTGCCGCCACTATCGATGGGTTTGAGGCTCTGCCGGTTTCAGTTGAAACCGATATCGCCGGAGGTCTGCCCGGCTTCGACATCGTTGGCCTGCCAGACACTTCAGTATCAGAATCACGTCAGCGTATCAGATCAGCAATGAAAAACTCTGGCTGCGACCTTCCTGCCGGCAAAATAATCATTAACCTCGCCCCCGCAGACCTGAGAAAAGAAGGTTCCGGCTTCGACCTGCCGATCGCAGTCTCGATACTGGTTTCGCTGGGGCAACTGCCCGCTGAGCCGGTCGCCAGATATCTATTTGCCGGAGAACTCAGCCTGAATGGTGAACTTCGCCATACCAGAGCCATTCTACCGATAGCCCTGATGGCGCTGCAGTTCGGCTACAAAGGTATAGTCATTCCAAAGACCAATACCCGCGAAGCGCTTGTCGTTCCAGACCTGGAAGTTTTGGCATTCTCAAGCCTGGCCGAACTGATTTCCGCCTTTTCGGGGGCCACGCCACTGCTGCCCGAAAATAGAGATTCAAGCCATCACGAACCGTCCCCCGAACCTGCACACACCACCGACATGTCTATCATCAAAGGACAGGCAATGGCACGCCGGGCCCTTGAAATCGCCGCCGCCGGCAACCACAACATTCTGTTCGCCGGTCCACCCGGTTCAGGCAAGACACTGCTGGCAAAAGCGCTGCCCACTATACTGCCACCGCTTGACTTTGTCGAAGCGCTCGATGTGACACGCGTATACAGCATCAAGGGCCTGCTGCCGCCTGGTGCCGGCCTGATCAGAAACAGGCCATTCCGCGAC
Organism: Candidatus Rifleibacteriota bacterium; assembly: GCA_029560455.1. The sequence goes on along the minus strand of JAKQKW010000332.1, from coordinate 27,033 downwards.
CCGCACCATACAATTTCTGACGTTGCTCTGATCGGCGGCGGCCGTGTGCCGGCACCGGGTGAGGTATCGCTTGCCCATCACGGGGTGCTTTTTCTCGACGAGCTGCCCGAATTCCGGAAATCGGTGCTTGAAGTGCTGCGCGAACCGCTGACTTCAGGCACCGTATCGATATCCCGGGCCGCACAGACATGTCAATTCCCGGCCCGCTTTCTGTTCGCGGCGGCAATGAACCCGTGCCCATGTGGTTTTTCTACTGACCCCGGGCATGACTGCATCTGTTCAGCCGGTCAACTGGCCAAATACCGCCAGAAAATTTCGGGGCCACTGCTAGACCGTATTGACCTGCAGGTTCAGGTGCCGCGACTCAAACCCGAAGAAATGGCAGGGAAACCCACCGGTGAAACTTCTGAAACCATAAGAAAGCGCGTAATTGCAGCAAGAAGTTTTCAGAAGCAGCGCAACGCAAAAGCCGGTGAGTTTCTCAACGCCCATCTGCCCGGCAAAATCCTCAACGAGATATGCCAGATCAGCGACGCAGCACACAACATTCTGTTGAACGCTGCCCGCAAATTTGCGCTCTCAGCCCGCGGCTATGATAAAGTTATCAGAATCGCCCGCACCATTGCCGATCTCGAAGAAGCCAAAGAAGTGCAGATCCCTCATATTGCTGAGGCGCTGCAGTATCGAACCCGCGACCCGTTTCAAAGTGATTGATCAGGATTGACAGTTTTGCCTGCTGTTTGTAGCATGTGCTTATAGAAACATAGAGGAGCAACCATGGTTCAGACTGATTTTCTCAAGGCTGTATCGCTTTTTTCAGAGCTTTCAGAGGAAGAACTTCGCAATGTCAGCAAACAGGCCGAAGTTGTCAATTTCGTCAGAGACGCCTTCATCTGCAAAGAAGGGCAGCAGGCCGATTCAATGTTCATCATCAAATCCGGCATTGTTCAGATTTTCTGCGATGACGGCAAAGGCGGCCGCAAGGTGCTTACCCATCTCAAACTTGGCGAATATTTTGGCGAAATGGCACTTCTTACCGAAGAACCGCGCACCGCTTCGGCAGTCGCTCTTGCCGAAACCGAAGTAATCAGAATCAACAAAGACAGCTTTCACAACCTTCTAAAAACCAGTCCCGGCGTTTCTCTGAGTATCATCAGAACTCTCTGCAACCGCCTGTCAAAAACCAATATCGGCTCGGCCCAGACCAAAATGCACAATGTCTATGCGGTTCTTGGCCCCGACACTTCTTCCGGTAAAAGTCTTTTTGCCCGCAATCTCGCTATGGCGATGCAAAAAGAACTTGGCTGCGATGTACTGCTCTATGACCCGAATCTGCGCGATGAAAGAGTCGCCCGCAGTCTCGGCGTCGAAAAACGTTCACGCATCATCGACGAGCTGATCGACCGCGAAAAGATCACCGATCTGAAAAAATATGTGGTGAGAACCGATTGCGGACTTCTAACCCTGCTGCCACAGGAAAATGGCCTTACAGACGTAAGACTCAAGGAATTCCATACCTTCTCACTCATGCAGACGGTCATGGAACATTATGAATACGTGGTCGTCGACTCCAGCTCGATGTTCACCAAAGTCACCAAGGAAATCGTGCAGAACTGCGACAAGATCATCTATCTGATCTCAAGCAAAAACGTCTCGATCGCCGGTCTGATGGACCATTTCGACGAAACCCGGCGCGGCTGGAAAGTCGCCCCTGAAAAAATCGTTTTTGGCGTCAACCACATGACCGACGACCCGACCCAGGAAAGCCTGATAACCGAAAAGGATCACGAAAGAATCAGCTTCGAGATACCGTTCTGCAAGGAGCTTAAGGGCAAACGTGATCCCGAAGCACAGCTGCTCGTTCAGACGTCTCCCGACCACCCGCTGAGCAAGGTCTGCCGCAAACAGACAATGAAGGTTCTTTTCGACCAGAGCATCGGTCTTTTCATGCCGACCTTCGACGACGAACCGGCCAGAGCAGAACTTGCCAGACGCTGGGTTGAAAGCGGTGTTGCCGAGTTTTCACAGACACTCAAAAACGTCGAAGTTCAGGGCCCGGTTACCCGGCACGGCGGTCTGTATCACATTCTGACCGGTCATACTTCAAAGTGGAGCCTGAACGATCAGGTGGTGAAGATTGTCGATTTCTCGAACCGTTTCAAAAAAGAATTCAACGTCAGCAGCCTGATTCTTTCTCTCAACAACCAGGAAAGCATTATCTGAACCTTATACGAACCGGGCTGCCTGAGAAATCAGACAGCCCGGTTTTTTATTGCGCCGCTTTTATGCGTTCAATTGCCGGCGGGTGCGTATAAAGCCAGAATACCCTGAATGGGTGCGGCAGCAGATCTGATTTATTGTCTCTCGACAGTCTGATCTGGGCGTTAACATAAACATCACGCAGACCAGTCAGCTCAAGAGCAGCGCGGTCAGCCTGCCTTTCCATGAACTGGCTGATCTGGCTTTCGAATGGCGAAGTGAAGAGCTGTAGAAACATTACTAAAATTATTAAAAAGGGTATATTCGCCGCGCTGCCGATTCCTTTCAGGCCGAACCAGGATACCGGCTCAAGCCAGGCATAGAGATAAAACCAGGCAAGGCAGCAGGCCAGAACACCTATAACTCCAAGTGAAAGTCCCCAGGCGACGTGATTGTGCTTCCAGTGTCCGGCCTCATGGGCAAAAATCAGGGCAGCCTCATCCGGGGTATGACTCTTTATCAGCGTGTCATAAAGAACGATGCGCCTGAACGAGCCAACTCCGGTAAAATAGGCATTCGTATGGCTTGAATATCGGCTCTCATCAATAACATATATTTCCTTTACCGACATGCCAGCCTTATCGGCCATTTTCAGAAGCCCCTCGCGAAACTCACCCTGCTCAAGCGGGCGCTGGCTATAAAAAAGCGGGGTAATCACAAGAGGCACGAGAAAGGTAACTGCCAGACCGAAGCCACCCATTACCACTGGCACAATAAATGGCCACCTGCCCGGAAACCATCTGATAACTGAAAGAAACAGCATGATGATAATCGTCTCAAACAGCATGCTGATGCCAACCGCTTTGGCATGCTTCAGCAGCCAGCCAGCGAAATCTATGCGGGCAAATCCGGCGGCCGTTTCCCTGAAGTGGCCAAAATAGATTGCCGAGGGCAATGACAAAAGCTGAATTATAAGTAAAAAAGCCAGAATAAAAACCAGGTCGCCGCGAAAAACACCTGTTCCAGCGAGCGAATTCGCTTTTTGCCAAAGCTGCGCAAAAACACCGAAGCGCAAAAAAGCCACCAGTATCGAGGCATACAAAATTCCATACACAGCCTTGAACCAGAAGCCACGCAGCGCATAATCGCGGCCGGCAGATATGTCGGCCTGACTGAAAAACTTAAGAACTTCACCGGCTGCCGCCGGGTCGGTGTTGCCAGTGTATTGTGCCCAGAGCAACAGGCTTCTTAAAATAAGCCAGCCGCCAAAGAGCAGCCAGAAACAACGTTCAATTTTTTCAGGATTCATCTGTTAAATCTATTTTTTATCTGCCACATAGTCAAGAAATTGAAAATTTGACTTGCAGAAGTCATCGCCAGACAGTAAATTCAGCAGCATTGAGCACATTATGGTTATCGTTAACAAAGCCGTATCAAAATCTGTCGCAAATGGCGGCAAAGACGCACAGGGCCGCATAAACTGCCGTGAGTGCCAGTATTTTTTTGTGACCTGGCAGGTTTCGGCACCCTATGGCTGCAAAGCGCACGGATTCAAGTCGGCTCAGATACCCTCGATGGTGGTCTTCTCAAGCTCTGGCCAGCATTGCCTGCTGTTTCGCCAGCGTGTGCACCAGTCTTAAATAAATTGCATACCCTCGCATTTTATGCTATCCTGACTGCCGGTTTTTGCAAAGAACCTTCATTCCAGAAGAATTGCATTGTCTGATTTTTTCTCTAAAGTCCCGCCGGATAACGACCGATAGTTATTGAGAAAAAGTTCCTGCAATAGTCAGGCAAATGCAAGGAGGCGCAGAAAAAAGCAGATGACACGTCGTAACAGGATACACTTCATTGGCATCGGCGGCGTTGGAATGAGTGGTCTGGCCAGTATTTTCCTTAAAAAAGGTTATAAAATCTCGGGCTCAGATCTCAACAGCAACGACAGAACTGAAGATCTTAAAGCCTTGGGCGCAAAGATTTACGTTGGGCACAATGCGCGTAATCTCCCCTCTGATGTAGGCCGTGTTGTAGTTTCTACGGCTATTGCCAGCGATAACCCCGAACTTGTCGCAGCCCATCGCCGGGGTCTACCGACCGTTCACCGCTCAGACCTTCTGGCAGAACTGTTCCTCGACTCGAACTGCGGTATCGCCGTAGCCGGCTGCCATGGCAAAACTACAGTCAGTTCAATGATTGCAACTGTACTCAAAGTTGCCGGCAAAGACCCCACATGCGTTATCGGCGGTCACGTTGCAGCCCTCAAAGGCAACTCATCGGCGGGCAATATCAATCTGCTGGTCGCTGAAGCCGATGAAAGCGATGCAACCTTCCTTAAGTATTTCCCGCAATATGGCGTTATCACCAACATCGATAACGATCACATGGATCATTACTCAAGCCTCGAAGCAATTATCAAAGCCTTCGAACTTTTTGCCAGCCATATTTCGCAGGAAGGGGCACTTTTTCTCTGTGCAGACGACCCCATAACCCGCAATCTCAATGTTCCTGAGAAATTGCGCACTATCACCTACGGTATTAATACGGCTTCAGACCTGATGGCCGAAAACATCAGCCTGCACCCGTTCGGATCAAGCTTCGACCTTCTCGTTGGTGGCCAGAATTATGGCCGCTTCCATCTCGAAGTTCCAGGTCGTCACAATGTTCTGAATTCTCTGCCGGTCATCGGCTTCTGTCTTGAAGTCGGTCTCGCGCTCGAAACTATTCAGACCGGCTTCGCCGTTTTCCACGGTGCCGGCAGACGCTTCGAAATCAAAGGGCAGGTTGAAGGCGTTACCGTCATCGACGATTACGGCCACCACCCCAACGAAATCAAAGCCACCCTTGAGGCTGCCACCAGCCTTGGCGCCCGCCGGGTCGTCGTTGTTTTCCAGCCGCACAGATATTCAAGAACCCTTTTTCTGTCTCAGGAATTCGGTCGCTGCTTCGATAACTGCGACAAACTTTTCATCACTGACATCTATGCAGCATCAGAAAAGCCTATTCCTGGAGTTACCAGCAAGGTAATTCTAGACCACATGCCAGTTGCGCATCGCCGCAAAGTCAAAATGGTAAAAAATGTCGAAGACGTTAAATACCATCTTCTCAATTATGTTGAGCCAGGCGATGTAATTTTCACCATCGGTGCAGGAAGCATCACCAGAATCGGGCCGGAAATTCTTGAAAGCATGAAAGCCCGCAGTCTGAGTTATTCCGCTATTCCTGTAAGCGCAGCTGTTTAATATTATGTGGAGCCCCGACATGACAATCCTTACCGTACTGTTTCTTTTCAGCGTTGCTGTTGTTCTTTCGCGCGCTTCAGTAAGCGTTGGCTTTAAAATTCTTGATCTGATCAAAGCCAGATACGGTTCCTGAACCAATCGGTATAAAAAACTACAGGGCGCTGTTCAACCGGAACAGCGCCCTGTTTTTTCACCTGTTTTCAGTTCATGGAGTCGTCACTACAATCGCGTAGGAACCGCTGGCCATAATCAGCTCCGACGAAACACTTTTAACCAGCTCAGGGGTCGTTGAAGCAAGAATCTGAGGGTAGCGCCGGTAAAAATCAAAACCTCTGCCAAGCAGCTCGTCAGAAGCGGCATTATCAGCAAGCGAGAGGTTATCTGCCAACGACAGCGAATACTGACCCACCAGAAATTTTCTCGCCCGTTCAAATTCGTCGATGGTAAAACCATTCTGGTTGAACAGCCCGATTTCTTTTTTCAAACCTTCAGTTGCCTGAGAAGCGAGCGGTGGCGCAGTTATCGCCGTGGCAAGGAAATAACCGGTATTGACCATCCCGGCATTGTAAGCCCAGCTCGAAAAGGCCACCGAATCTCGGTCTCTCAGACTGGCAATCAGTTTCGAAGAGGGTCCACTCGAAAGAATCGTCTGGGCAATTTCCATTGCGACACTTTTTTCATCAGACGCCGGCAGGGTGCGGTTGGCGATCACAACCTGTGCCTGCTCGACATTTTTTTTGAGATTTAGAATCAGAGGCTCTTTGATCTCCTTCAGGTCTGGTTTTTGCATTTCCCGTGGAGAGTTTGAAGAAAATCTGCCAAAAGCAGAGAGCAATGAATCTTTCATTTCTCTGGTATAAAAATCACCGACGATGGCAATTACGATATTGCCACCAACGTAGTGGCGAGCATGAAATTCAGTTAAATCCTGTCGCCTGATTTTTTTGACATCGTCTATTGTTCCGATATTTGAATAACCGATCGGGGTGTCGGGAAAAATACTCATCAGAGCCTGCTGTGAAGTAAATTTATAAATATCCTGCTCTTCAAGCTTGAGTAATTCTTCAACCTGCTCCTTGAGCTTCTCCAGTTCTGAAGATTGAAAATCAGGATCAACCAGAACATCAACAAAAAGATCGAGAGATTTCTGAAAATTTTCGGAAAGAGTCTGCATATTAAAAGATACAAAGCTCTTGCTGGTCTGTGATGAATATTTTGTACCCATAGCGGCAAAAGCCCCTGCGATTTCGCTGCCGGAAAACCGACGGCTGCCCCGCACCAGCATTTCGGCTGTCAGATTCGCCAGGCCCGCCTGCCTCTTTTCTTCGCGCAGACCACCCGCGGCGATTTTCGCCACAACCGACACCACCGGTGCGCTGTGATTTTCTTTTAAAATCAGACGCACGCCGTTATCGAGAGTTATCATTTCGGGCGGAGCATCGTCGCCGGCCGATTTCGGCTCGAGTCTTGCAATAGTCAGGTGGTTATCGTTGAGATATTCGACAGCAACCCTCCTGATATCTTCAAGATTCACCTGTCTGATATTGTCGGCAAAGGTTTCGGCGTCACCGATATCAGAGAGCATCGCAAAATGACCAAGGTTCGCAGCCTGATTTTCAGCTGTTTCTCGGCCAAAAATATCGTCGGCAATAATCTGCTGCTTTGCCGCCTCGATCTCTTCCTGACTGATTTCGCCGTCAATAAGCCTGCCAACGATTTTTCTCGCCACTTCGACGAACTGTCTTGCCTTGCCCGGCGTCGTTACTCCACCAACCTGAAAAAGCATCGGAAACTGACTTGAATAGTAACCGGCTCCGGCAGAAGTCGCGATCTGCTGCTCTTCTACCATTTCTTTCCAGAGCCAGCTTGCAGTGCCACCACCGATCATGCGGGCAACCACATAGAGTGCGTATTTATCGACACTTTCGACTCCCGGAACGCGCCAGCCAAGGCGAATAAAGGAGTTCTGCACGTCGCCCTGCTCGATTCTGATACGCATGCCCTTCTGTGGAGGTTCCTGCGGAATGGAAACCGTCGGAGCAGAAGTTTTTGCAACGCTGCCGGCATATTTTTTAATAATTTCGGCAGCCTGCATTGGATCGACGTCGCCGGTCACAATCAACCAGCAGTTGGCAGGCACATAGTATTTTTTATAAAACTCAACGATCCTTTCACGCGTAACCTGTTCAAGAACCGCCCTGTAACCAATTACCGGGTGTCTGTAGGGGTGAACCTTGAAAGCCTCTTCCATCATCAACTGGGTAATATAACTATTGGGGTTCTTTGTTGAAGCATTAATTTCTTCGATAACCGCCTTCGCTTCCAGACTCAGGTCTTTGGCATCGAGAGCAGAATTAAAAACCGCATCAGTAAGCAGTTCTACCAGTTTTTCGAAATAGATTGAAGCCCCGGTGATGGCAATACTGGTATAATCGTTGGCTGTAAAAGAGGTATGTTTTGCTCCGGTGGCCCTTATTTCATTTTCGAGGGCGGCAAATTGAAACCGCATTGAACCGCGAAACAGCATGCGTTCAAGCAGGTGAGCATAGCCTTCCTGCCCGGATTCTTCGTTTACTGATCCGGCTTTTACCCATAAATTAAGAGACACCACCGGATTTGCCCGCATCGGTCTGATATAAATATTCAGGCCGTTTTCAAGGGTAAAGACGCTGCCGAGCTCAGTCTGCCCTGATAAAACCAGACTTTGAGTTATAAAAAGAATCAGCAGCAGCGCCTTAACAAAAGTTTTCATTTTCCACTCTCCTTGTAATTTGCCACATTCTACCACCTGCCGTCATTTAAGCAAACTTTCCCGTAATCTGGCAAAAAAAGTGCGCCGCTTCAGCTAAGCAAGAATGCTTATGCTGCCGATAACCTTGTCAAAACAATAAAACGGAGCGCAAACAGATGTTCAAATCGAATTCGTTTTTTTACTCGGGCATGCTTGTCGCAATTCTATTTATCGCCCTTTTTGCCGGGAACAGCCTCTTTCAGGCAGTCTTTGCAAGCAACAGCGGCAATCTGCCGCGGGAATTGAGACTTGGCATGGAAATCGGCCTCATAGGCCAGGATCATCTGAAATCAGGGCGTTTGAATCGCAGCATCAACCAGCAGCAGTTTGCCGAAAAAATCTCGACAGCTCTCGATCTGCTTGGTTATGAAAATGCTGATGTAAAAAACCTTATCAGCAGCGGCATTCTTGCAGGCAAAAGTTCCAAAAGCTCCTTCACAAGAAAAGAGGCCATAGAAACTCTCGCCAGAGCCTGTGCAGCACTCAAGGCCGCAAAACTTATCAATTATGAAGATTCTGAACCGACCACCTATAAGGATTACCGGATCGCAGAGAAATATCGCAGCGAAATATCATACATGCAGAAAAAATTTGTCGTGCGCGGGTTTCCCGATGGCAGTCTCGGCGCCGGCCGTCGTCTCACACTCAAAGATGCAGTGTTTTTTATCTACAGATTTTATGAAGCAGTTGCTGCCGACCTTATGGGAAGTCGCGAAAACCAGGGAATAAGCTTTGTCGACATTCCGCTGAGTCACCCGATCATGTCGGTCATCAGAAATCTCACCGTATCCGGCGCCTTTGACAAAATTATCCTGCGCCCAAGTTTCGACGGCGATTCATTCATAACCATTGCTGATCTGAATGAAATTATAAATGGCCTTTTTGCAAGAGCCGGCAAGGAAACCGACCAGGTCAGAATGCGCACAATTCTTGCTGATCATGGTTCAGCCTTTGCCAGACGCGGCCAGCTCGCACTCACTCTTGAATATATTCTTGACTCGTTTGCAAAAGCCAGGTTGAATGCCCAGAAAATCGAATACCTCGATGTAACATTTGAAAACCCGGAATATGAAGCACTGGTAAAACTTGCAGGCTGTGGGCTCAAGCTGGGCTATGGCGACGGAAGATTTGCCGCAGAAGACAATGTAACCTGGTTCGAAGCAACCAGCCTGCTCAACGAAGTAATCAAATTCAGCGCGATTGTCGAAGAGCCTTCAGCCAAAAAAGACCGACTGGCAGTAAAAGACGACATAGAGAATTTGAAAACCCTTTTAAAAGCCAAAAGAGAAAAAATCAGAAAGATTCTAAAAATTGAAGAATCTGCCACACAGAGCCAGTCTGAAACAGAAGCGGCAAATTAGATCTGACTGAAAATAAGCCTTTCATTCGTCATACAGCTTATTATAAGTTCCTTGTGGCAAGAGATCGAAATGGTCTCTGCCACATATTTAGCTTCTGAGGGACTGACTGACGCAAAAAGCTTTTCCACCGAAAAACCACCACAGTGCCTGACATAAGATTTAACGAGCCAGAGACTGGCATGCTTGGCACAAATACACTCAGAATCTCTTGTAAGCTCGATATTCATGACCTCGTCAAAATGAAAGGCAGTCAGCCTCACGCCGAGAATACTCGACTCTTCGAGCTCGATCTTTTTCTGCATGCGGTCAAGGGAAACCGACTTCCTGTATGTCATCAGAATCAGCCCGGCAAGCATAAAAGCCGCAGAAACGAAAAGACAGAAGAGGCAGAAGGTAAACAGGGTGAAAAACAATCTGCCGGCAAGAAGCAGATATATAATACCCGCGCCGGCCAGCATAAAAAGAATTCCGAGCACCGAACAGGCACGTGAAGTCCTGAAGGTAACGATGTCCTGATCAATACCCTGGACACTCATCACCTTGAAACTGCTCAACAATCCCATCTCTTGAATTCCCCGGATGACAAAATTTGCTTTCAGTTCTTGGAGATGCTGCCGATAATAGCAAAGTAAACAATCATGGTCAACGGATTTTATCGCGCAAAACAGCGTACACTGCGGATGTCAACATTAACCCTCGCGAGCGCCGAAAAATAAATCTGATGTACACGATTTTAGCGATCATTCAAGGACTTAGAGCTGTTTTTTTAACTTCTTTTTTTCAGGATCCTCTTTTTGCGGGTGCCAAACCGCCATATGTACAGAAACTAAAATACCAATCATAAGCAAAGCAGCGCACAAAACAGAACTCAAATCTGTACAGAATTTCAAATTCAATCGCTAAACCTCAGCCAGCCTTTATTCACCTGCAAAAGACCATCTGACCAGAAATTCACTGAAAAGCTTCTTGCGCACCATTTTCTCTGGCACTTTCGCAGCACCCATAATAAAAACTCAACAACAGACATCGTCAATATTCCCATGCCAAAAGCCCCCGGCAATCTTGCCAGGGGCTTTTTAAGAAAAGCTGAAATTACATCTATCTGATAGAGTCGGTAGCCACGGATTCGCCCGGAATCGACTCAGAAACCCCAACGGGTGGTGCAACCGGAGCAGTCTCTATCAACAGCGGCTTAATGTCCGAACTGCCGCTCTGTGAATTATCAAGGGAAATTCCGGGCATGACATTTTTCTTTGGTTGAACGACAGCTCCGGTAATAGAAGCAGGCTCAACCTTTTTCTCTTCAATAGAGCGATCGAGCTTCATGTTCTGACCAAGAAAACCGGTCTTAAGATCATTAACCGGCTGCGCCTGAGCCTGAGAAGAGAATTTCGGGAAATTATCGGCAATCTGCAGCAGAGCAGGCCCGACCAGAATAACCGAAATACTGGGAAACACAAAAAACACCAGCGGAATAAGCAACTTGACCGGCAGCTTATTAACTCTTTCTTCTGCAAGTATCATCCTCTGATAACGCATCTGCTCTGCCTGAGCTCTGAGAGTAGGTCCAATTTCGGCGCCGAGTCTCTGGGCCTGAATAAGAGAGCTTACAAATGAGAAGAACGAAAGAACGCGAACTCTTTCGGCCATATCGGCGAGAGCTTCTTCAAGACTTTTGCCAATCTTGGTATCAGCAAGAAACATTTTGAATTCGACAACAATGTCTGTATTTCTTGATTTCTCAACAACCTTGGCGATACCACCTGTCAGGTCAAGCCCCGATTCGATAGCCAGCGACAGAAGATCGATCACATAAGGCAGTTCAAATTCAATATTACGCTGGCGCTTTTTAATCAGATGGGCAAGATAAATTCTTGGCAGGCGGTAACCAATCGGAATCATCATGATCATCGCGATCAAACCGGCCACCCCAATTGAAATCGGGTTCAGAAAAACCCATACCAGCAGAACAAACAGAACCGAAGACAACTGCATGATTCCAAGATATTCTTCAGGCGTAAATTCGGGAGCTTTATTCGAAGCCTCGAGAAGAAACTTCACTTCATTCTTCTGCTTTACAATCCATGACCTGGGCATGAGACCGTTTAAATAACTCAGGGGAGTCACCAGCAGACGCAGCAGTTTCCAACGTTCGCGGCCAGCACGGGCCCGCGCCTCATTTTTCATGATAACCGCCTCTTCTGCATCAGGCAGAATCGAAGAGGTCATGCGATTGATTATCATAAGACCAATTATCGAAGCTGAAATGGAGACGATCAAAACAATCTGCCCATAGGGGTTCTCGAACATGGGCATCAGATACTTCGGATCGAAAAGAACGATGATCCCGGAGAGAAAGAGCGGAATAGAGCCAACCAGGTTGCCAGAAAGCCTTGCGTGGGCCGTTCCCGCAACAACCTTGCCCATAATTTTCTTTCTTTCGGCTACAGTCAGAACAATCTGGCGATAGAGATCTTCAAGGTTACCACCGGTTTCCTGCTGAAAAATTGTTGCATTCACAGCAAGGCGAAGATCCTGACTTGGAACACGCGCCACAAGGTTGCTCAGGGCCTCAACCATAGGCACCCCGAGTCTTCTTTCCTGAACCAGAGTTCTGAATTCGTTACAGATCGGTGGTGGCGTCGACACAGCCACAAGCTCAAAAGCCTGATCGAGGTTACGCCCGGCCTTGAGGCTTGAACTGATCATCAGAAGGACTTCAATCAGTTGATCTTCAAGATTGGCGCCAGTAATACTCTGCAGGTATCTGGAGTTATTTCCGGAACTGTCTTTTCCCTTGTTCGGGTCGATACTGAGATCCATCTGCTCTTCAAGAAAGAAATAGATACCTATTATCGCCCCAAGCACAGCCAGGATTTTAATTACAGGAATAACAGTCATTTACCAACTTCCTCCTCTACCGGTGAAGTAGCCTTATTTTCTTTGAAAAGATACGCATTTTCCTCAAGAAACGAACCCGGAATAGATTTCATGAAATCTGGCAGCACTCCGGTTGGAATAATCTCTCCGACAACCTTTCCGTCTTTGTCAATCCAACGTTTTTCAAATTTAAAAATTGTCTGAGTTCTGATGATGTTTTCTTCAAGACCCGTGACTTCCACAACTTCAAGCAATTTGCGACGACCATCAGCCAGGCGGCCATTCTGCACCACGATATTCACCGAGCTTGAAATCTGCTCACGAATTGCCCGCAAAGGCAGATCGACACCAGACATCAGGATCATCGTCTCAAGCCTGGCAAGAGCGTCTCTTGGAGAATTGGCGTGCAGAGTTGTAAGCGAACCATCGTGACCGGTATTCATCGCCTGCAGCATATCTACAGCCTCGGCTCCGCGGCACTCACCGACAATAATTCTGTCCGGCCTCATTCGCAGAGCATTACGCACCAGGTCGCGGATTGAAACCTGATTTTTAGCCTCTGTGCCCTGTTGACGGGCTTCCAGGCGACCGAGGTTCAACTGACTCAGCCTCAGTTCAGCGGAATCTTCAATGCAGATAACCCGTTCAGACGGCAAAATATGGTTAGAAAGCACGTTCAACAGAGTTGTCTTGCCTGAACTGGCGCCGCCGGAAACAATGATGTTTTTCTTCAGATGCACACAAAGTCGCAAAAACTCCGCAACTGCGGGTGTCATACTCTTAAAACGATGCACAAGATCTTCCATTGTGAAAGGAACTCTTGAGAACTTGCGGATAGTGATCATCGGACCGGTCAGAGACAGTGGCGGAATGATAGCATGAACACGCGATCCATCAAGGAGCCTCGCATCCACATACGGCGTACGTTCGTTCAGAGTTCTGCCAACCGGCATCAAAATTCTTTCAATAACGGTTCTGACGTGTTCGGAATTATTGAATCTTCTATCGGTTAGAATCAGCCGACCACCCTTTTCGACAAAAATTTTGTCAGGGCCATTCACCATTATTTCGTCAATATCCTCGTCACGCATGAAATCTTCAAGGGGGCCAAGCCCGAGAATCTCGTCAACAAGGTATTTTCGAACTTCAGCGGAAGCATTATGCCCGGGAATGCTTGGTGGCGTTGATCTTCGCATTGCGTCATCAATTTTGCGCTCAACAATTTCACGCAGTTCATGATCAGAAATACCAAACTTCTTTTCAAGATCACCAATAATTTCCTGGCGAACTTTGCGGGAATAATCGATAATTTCCTCTGGAATAGTCTCGACACGGTCATCTGAGTCGTCAGGCTCAACGCCAAGAGCCGCCATTGAAATCGCTTTTTCGGCGAGAATCTGCAAATGACTTTCGACCGGGCATTCGTTGCCGGAGCCAAAAATCTCGCCGCTCAGAGGCAAAATCTGTTCCGGTTCAAATAGAGCATTCTCGCGACTTTCATTAACATCTTCAACATGGTTGCGCAGCCAGAGCAATTTTTTGCGCAATCCAGGCCGGCTGTCGACCTCTTCAAGAAATTTCTGAGCAAAGGCTGGCGAAGGGGGCTGCGAAGAGTAAACATATATCAGACTGTCTGCTCTTGAGAGAAGATAGAAAGGAAGGGGCGAAAACTGCATCATCGAGTCAATGACTACATACCCCTGCATGTCTTCGAAAAGTCTGATTAAATGGCTCAACGCAGGAACCATGTCGTTTTCACTGAGATGAAACCTGGGCAGCAGAGTTTCTTTGTTGCGGGCGCCGGAAAAGGGAATAAAATGGACCCCGTCTTTTTCTGAAAACACCTTGGGCAAAGAGCGCTGATTCAAAGCGGCCCAGTTGCCCATGTAATAATCGAGAAAACTGCCTCTGATTTCCTGACCTTCAAAGCTTATCTCTCTTAAAGACGAAGGCTTCAGAAAATTCATTTCTATCAATGCAACCGGTCTACCTGTTTTTTTATGCAATGCTCTTGCAAGACCAGAAGCAACAAAAGTTTTTCCTATTCCACCCTGAAAGCTTGTAACCAGAAAGGTTCTTGCCGGTTTTTGTTCTGTTTTCATTGCCCCTCTTTTCGTATGTGCTAATTCAACCACAATGCAATAAAACTGTCAATCTGTTACAATGTCACCTGGGGCAATTGCACTAAAGCGCCCGTATCTCTTATAAAGACAAGATTCCCGCCTGCGCGGGAATAACGAAGTTTTACGCAGTTGCCCTGCAATGTTTACCCGCAGCAATAGAATCAGCTTGAGGAATAGAAAATGACAAGTCCTGCAATATCCGTATCAAACCTGACTAAAAAATATGGCAGCCAGGAAGTGGTAAAAGGCATTTCATTTTGTGTTGAAAAGGGCGAAATCTTCGGTTTTCTTGGTCCAAATGGAGCAGGAAAAACAACCAGCATACGCATGATTATTGGCGAAATTCCCGCCACCTGCGGCGAAATAAGCATATTCAACAACCCGGTTCCAGCTGCTATAAACAGCATCAAGCAGCTGATTGGCGTTGTACCAGACTATCAGAACCTTTACGACCGCCTCAGTGTCAGACACAATCTGGACTTTTTTGCAAAACTGAATAATGTTGCTGAAACAAGAATCGACGAAGTGCTCGAAGAAGTATTTCTGACTGAATATCAGCACAAAGCCTGCAAAGACCTGAGTCGCGGGCTGCGACAACGGGCATTGATTGCACGTGGCCTTCTGCACCGCCCCTCTGTCTTTTTTCTCGACGAACCAACCTCGGCTCTCGACCCGCATTCGGCAATGCTGATCAGAGAGCTGGTCAACAAACTCCGCAATAATGGCACCACGGTTTTTCTCACCACTCATTACATGGAAGAAGCAGATTGCCTTTGCGACAGGCTCGCCATAATGAACCGGGGTAC
Organism: Candidatus Rifleibacteriota bacterium; assembly: GCA_029560455.1. The sequence goes on along the minus strand of JAKQKW010000332.1, from coordinate 11,634 downwards.
AATTGTAGCCTGTGGCAAACCAGAAGAATTAAAAAAACAGTTTGGCCGCCGCTCGGTTAAAGTCGAGCTGACAGGCAAAAATGGCCCTGAAAGTCGTGAATTCTCGATCGATGACGATGGCGAAAAGAACCAGATGGCCGAGCTGCTCAAAACCTGCCGCATCATCAAGCTCCACACACAGGAAGCCAGGCTTGAAGAGGTATTCCTGAAAGTTACCGGCGACGCCTGGAAACCGGATCAGGAGGAAGCCGCATGAATTTACGAGCAGTTTATGCAATTTTTCGCAAAGACCTTCTTGATGGCTCCAGAAACTATCATGTAGTTCTGATGGTTCTGACCCCGATAATTCTTTCGCTCCTCTTCAGCAACATTGTATCTGACAGCAAAACTGAAGCTGCCCTGCCAGAAATAGGAATGATAAGCAGTCCACAGCAACCTCTTATCGAAGCACTCACCGGAAAAGGACTGGGCAAGAAACTGACCTTTTTTCAGGACCGCGACAAACTCGAGGCCGCAGTTCTTGAAGGCGATGTCAGATTTGGCATAATAATGCCGGAACTGATTTCTTCAAACAAAACCCGAGCCGCATCTCAATCGCTGACGATTCTCTATCCCCCCCACATGCCAGAATTTGGGATTGATACTCTTAAAAGCGTCTTTGAAGCCGAAATAAGACACCAGTTGAATATTGTTGCCCCGCCACTACCATTTGAACTGAGAGCAGAACCGGTGGCCGGCAGTACCAGTAATGCCGGCAACGTTTCTGACAGTATGTTTCCCATGCTCATTGTCATGGCGCTGGGTATGGTCGGCTTTCTGGCCCTGCCCATGTCGATTGTAGAAGAACGCGAAAAGGGAACCCTGAACGCCATATTCCTCACACGGCTCACTTCATCAGAATTCATTCTCGGGAAATCCATTTTCAGCTTCGCTATCGCCATGCTGACAATAATCATCATGCTCACGATCAATGGCAAATGGGGCAGTAATTCACATTTTCTAATACTGATAGCTTTTCTCGGCTCTCTGATGACAATTTTCACCGGCCTGGTCATCGCATCTTTTGCCACAACCCAGGGTTCGGTCAACGCTATCGGAACAACCCTTTTTCTATTCTTTCAGATGATTCCAAGCCTGCAGCACTCAAGCCAGCTTGTCGAGAAGATCGCCCCGTTTTTCCCTTCCACCTATATTTTTTCAGGTTTGCGAAAAGCTATGTTTCTAGACCTAACAAGAGTCAGGATTTTTGACGATATATCAATTGTATTTGCCGTAACGCTGGCAGTTTATTTTGTTGCCTGGATCATCTACAGGGTGAAAAAAGCAGACAAATAATCTGGCTTGCATTAGAACGGGCTTTAAAGTAATCTCGAAGCATAACCTCTTTCAGAAGCGGAACAACTAAGTGAAATACCTTGCATTCGACGACATAGTACGTAATCTGCTGGTGTATCTTAAGGGCCAGGTGCCTTCGCTGAGCGCCAAAGACAGCCGGGAAGACGTTTTAAAACAGATCCAGAACATGACCTTCACGCTCAGATCCACGATTGTTCAGCTCGAAGGGGCGGCTTTTCACGACCCTCGCAATACCGAAGATTACCAGAACCTCGAAAAAGAGCTGCAGGCGATAAAGCAGACCAACGCCAAGCTTGAAGAATCCCTCTTCCTGGAGATGAACAAAACCCAGGAACTCCGGGAAAAAGCCGCAGAACACGCTAAGGCCCTTGAGCTTGAAAGAAGTGAGAAGACAAAACTCGAAAAGCTGATTTCCACACTTAGAGAAGAAATCGAAAAACTGCAGAACAGCCCCTCTGTTAAAGTCGAGGTGCCGGTTGCAGACGAATCAGCTCTTGAAGCTCTCAAGAACGAAATTGTCGAACTTGAAACGGCCCTTAACAAGGCCGAATCAACGAATCAGCAGATGCGTCAGGCTCTGCAAAACAAAGAAATCGAGCTTTCCAGAAGCAAAGATGCGCTGATGGACGCAATGAAACTCGACAAATCCGAGATCAGCGATCTCAAGAGTCAGCTGATCAGCACTGAGCAGCTTAAAACCGAAAATGCCACGCTCAAGAAAAAAATTGCCGAACTTGAACGCGATCTGGCGGTTCTGCCAAGCAGCGAAGTCTTTCGCAACAATATTGCCGCCGCCGATGCCAAAATCAAGTTTCTTGAAACGGCCCTAGCCAGCGCTCAGGAAGAACTCAAAAACCTGCGCAGCAACATGACAGCCTCAACTCCTGAAGCAATTCTGCGCGAAAAGGAGCAACTCGAACAGAGAGTTCTTGACCTCGAAGCAACTCTCAAAAGCGTTATTAAAACGAGAGACACCAGCTCGAGCCGAAGCGGCGACAAGTTTGCATTCACTCCTGAAGAGTGCGTATTTCTTTTTGAGACACTCTCGACTACAACCAGCCGACTGGTCAACAGCCTTGAAAACCGCGATGTTTACATGCGCTCGAAAGAGTCAATCGGGATTCTCGAAAAATCGAACGCCATACAGAAGGTCTATACGGTTGGACAAATTTTCGACGGAAAAATTCATAAAGCGGCAAAGTCTTTCAAAAGCGATTTCCTGCCCGATGGAATCATAATTCACGAAGAAACCCCGGGCTTTGTTTCCGGCACCCGCCTGATCCAGAAGGCCCTTGTCTGGGTTGCCAAGTCGTTGTTCACCTGTGGTGAATGCAACAGCACCTGCCGCCCACACGAGTATTTCTGCCCAAGATGTGGCCTTGAGCTGACAGCACCTGACGGAACCAGTAAAAGAGAGCTCCCTGCTTACCCGGCCAAAATCGAAGTCAATTTGCCACTGCTTGATGAGCTTATCAAACAGGGCAATCTTAAAGCCGCTGTAGCACTGGCTAATCTCATCTCAAGAGAAAACCCGGGGCATCCTGAACTCCTTAAGCGCCAGGCACTGCTGCAAAAAGCAGAACGCCCGCTCGAACCCGCCGGAGAAGCATAATGAACGGTCAGCCTGATTTCACTGCCGGTTCTGAAAAATCGATTATTGAGAAAATCGAGAATTCATTCGACTGGAACCTGATTGCACTGGTTTCAATCTGGGTTTTTCTGCTCGCGACCTTTTTTCTGCTTTTTGTTGGCTGAAAACAGGCAGCTACCTTCAATGAGTCTAAGTTGCCCTGCGCTTGCCTCCAGAGATGGAACAGGCATTAAAGCTCTTGTCCGAGAATTCCCGCATAAACCCTCCGAGGTGTAAACGCGGAAATGAAGAAAAAGCTACAGATGCAATTCTGACAAAGCACTATGGTCGCCGGTCAAAGAGCCAGACCCTTAATCCGTTGCTGTCAGAATTAACCAGACTGAATTCGGTTTTTGCCTGCCCGGTAGAAACTTTAACAAACCCAGCAAAGGCATCAGACTTCAGTGACAATTTCTGCCCGGTGTTGACATCGGTAAAAGTGAAACCTGGCAGCGTCACACCGTTGTAAGTGCCTGCCAGGTTAAGATTTTTCAGACCATAATCAGCCGGGTTTTCTGACAAATGGCGATTCAGATACAATGACATTGCCCATCTGGCAAGCGTCTGCGAAAAGTCTTCACCAGTAACTGACGCAACATTGGCTTTCCCGGTAAGTGCCGAGCCGATCAGCTTGCGGGTGATTTCGCGGTAGGTTGTGCCATAGCGGTTTTCCTGTGCCAGAAAGCGCACAAACAGATAAGAAAGACCGTAACTGTTCAATCCGGTAAAATTTGTCAGTGAAAGATCTTTGAGGTTCTGTTGTGACAACTTGATTAACGATGCAGTATTGGCATCGCCTTCAAGAATGCCATAACCGCAGATTTCTTCAGAAAACTTCGACATCCCTTCGTTTAACCAGACGGCCTCATAGTTGCTGCTACCACCCAGGCGACGCTTCTGATGAAAGTTAACCATATGCTGAAACTCATGCGCCATGGTGCCAAATCTGGTTATCGGGCTCGAAAGAGAATATTTTACATAGATAATTTTGCGGGCATTGCTCTCGCGCAGCTGAATATTGCTTTCATCGCGGTCGAAAAGGTCGTTGCCGTAAAATATCCCGGCAATTCCCGTCGTCATCGAGTCGGTCAGCAATACAACCAACCGTTCTTCACCGTCAGGCCCCCGATCCGGTTCTTCGCCGAAATAATCGCGTACCCGCGGCCTGATCACCTCTGTAAAACGCTGACTGACATCGGCAACCAGACTGCTTGAAGGGCTTTGAATAGCGGTATCGACATATATTATCACGCGCTCACCTGCCGCCTGACACCGCGCGACAATCTTGTTGGCAGGGTATGGAGTGCTGGTCGCAACCTGACCATAGAAAGGTATAAAAAATTCTTCTGTGTTACCAACCACGGCCGAGGCACGAAGTCTTGAACTACCGCGCAGATTGCCCGCCGATTCCAGAGAGGGTGGGAGCTCATGGCCGCTCAAACCCTGTTCAAAAAAGCGAAAGGCTGAGTGAGGGTCGATACCGGAAGGGAGTTTTTCGACCATACTGGCTTTCAATGTAAAAGTGGCAGCGTCGGGCGAAGCGACCGCAACCCCGAATGCCCTGGACCCGGCAGGCAGGTCGGGCACAGAAATCAACGCCGTCTCATTTGCCTGAAGCAGCCTCGGGAAGGCAACAGAACGGTGGCCCGAAGGAATCGGAAGCGCCGAAGCAACAGTGAAACCATAACTGCCACCACGGCTCATGACTTTGTTGTTCTTGTCTTTCACAGTGTTGTCTGCAATAACAAGCCGGTTATAACTGCCGGGCGGCCAGCCACCGGTCGGGCGAAACACCATTGTCGACACGTTATCCCATGACCAGGCACCGTTAACAGCGGGTGAAAAGCTCATCGCATTCAGAGCCGAACTCTGATCTACGGCCTCGCTGAAAACAACAGTAATCGTCTGTTCTGCAGCAACTCCGACATCACCGTTGGCCGGACTGACCGAAAGAACTTCAGGAGGAGTCGTATCGTCAACTGATTCAGGTTTTACCGTGAATGAAAAGATGCTCGAGACAGTTGAATTGTTGGCCGGGTCTCTGGCAACGATCTGCCAGTAATAAATTTTGCCGGCGCCAAGGTCGACTGATGGCGACCAGGTTGTCGTCGTGAGATTTTCTGCAACTTTTGTTGTCGGCGGCATACTCTGATCGAGAAACAGATCGTAAGAAACGTCTTCGTCGTCAATATCGCCGCCTGACCAGGCAAATGCCGGACGCACCGACACATTGGCACTGCCGCTGGCGGGCGAAATTGCCAGAGGCTGGTTTGGCGGTTGATTAACTTTTTCGGCAGTTGTAAACGACCAGACAGGTGAATTCAGGTTGGTAAGACCACGAGAATCCCGCACCAGAACCTGCCAGAAATAACGCGTTGCAAATTTAAGACTCCCGGTTGGCGTGTAAGCCTGCGCTGTCAAATCAGACGCCACTTTTTCAAGCGGAAAAGCAGTGCCGAAAAACAGGTCGTAAGAGATGGCGTCGCCATCAGGATCAGAAGCTTTCCAGCGCAACTGAGCATTAACAGCTATGCCGGTCGCCCCGCTTGCCGGACCTACCACTTCAGGGTCAGACGGGTTACCGTTTAAAGGCGAATGGGTGCTGAAACGCCAGATGGGGCCGGCAGTCTCTTTGCCACGGTTATCGGCAGCGAGGATCTGCCAGAAATAGGTTTTGCCAAGTTCAAGATTTTCAAGCTGCATACTCGTCTGTCTGGTTCTGGTTTTGAGCTGCAGATTATTCTTGTCGGTTCCGAGCATCAACGAGTAGGTGATGATGTCGTTCTGATCAGGATCTCCGCCAGCCCAGGTACAGAGAGTTGCCGGGAGCTGATTGATCGAAAGATCTTCAGGCACCGGCAGTCCGGGCACGTATGGCGCAAAATTGTTGAGATCCCCGGTCTCGAACTGCCACATTGGCGAGGCTGTTACCGCATTGTACTGATCGCGAGTGATTACCTGCCAGAAATAGGTTCTGAAGGCAACCAGCCCATCGACTTTGTAAGCAGCCTCAGAGAGGTTGCCGGCAACAACTTTCATATCGCTGCCCTGGGCAGCAAGAAGAACGTCATAGGTGATCGGGTCGCCATCAGGGTCACTGCCAGTCCATCGCAGCGTGGTGCCATCACTCTGGTTTTTGCTTAAGTGAGCCGGAATCGGGTCATAAGCGGCAACCGGTGGCCGGTTATTTGGATTCGGTGGAAGAGAACTGCCGGTCTCCACTGTCAACTGAAGCACCGCGCGACCTGCCGCCCCATCGGGATCTTTTCCGAGGAGGGTGATATCGACAGTGCCAGAAGCAGCCGGCGCGGTAAAAACAGTCGTCTGACCGGTCTGATTCGAAAAAGTTCCGGCTGTGGCCGACCATAGCCATGTAATTGTATCGCCATCAGCATCAATGCCGATAGCGGTTAAACTGAGACTTTCATTGGTTTTTACCGAGGTCGCCGTATGCTCGATTTCGGCAAATGGCGCACGATTACCGGTTGTTGAGGTTGAGGGCGTAAGTCTTACAAAAAGCTTTGCTTTTCGCTGATCGCTGAAGACGACAAGAAACGTCGAAGATATATAGCCGGGCGCAGAAACAAGCATTTCTTTGCTCTGCACGCCGCCAGGAAACGGCCCAACCTCGGCAACACCGTTAATGGCCTGAAATTCGAAACCCCAGATGCGGACTGTTGCGTTCAAGGGCTGGTCGGTTCCGACATCGCTGACATTAACAGTCAGATTATAGGGAGCTGGCTCGAGAGTAACGGGCGTGGCAATTACCTGTGTCTCAAACTGGCCGGTCAGGTCAAATACGTCGGACCTCTGACGATAAGGTGTAATACCGGAAAGCTTGTGAGCCACAAGTCGATGCCGGCCGGCCGGTACATTTTTGATAATGAAGTCACCGTTGCTGTCGGCTGTTGCAGAATGTTCCGGGTATTTTTCGACAAAAACCGTAGTGCCTTCTACAGCAAGAAGCGCCATCAAGCCAGGCCTGATGCTGACAGAAACCGGTGGCAGAATCTTGCCTTTGATGTTTGAAACAACCGTTACCGGGGCAGGCTTCTGCCAGTCAGAAAGACCGCCGTCAGAGCTACCACAGCCACCTGCAGTAAGACCGCAACAGATGAGAATCAACAGGCCGAAAAAAAAGCGCATAAATGCCTTTCTGTGAATGAATGTTAATTACTGGCTTTAACTCTCTGTATCAGTGCAATATTTTCGGTAGAAGTATCGCGCATTTCAATGACGTTGAGTTTGGCCTTGCCCTGGCTGATCATCGATTTCGCAGCGTTATAGATCCCGACTTCTTCGGGTTCTTTGTTAAACTCGCCCATCCAGCTGAGATTGATATTGTTATAGGCGGTGCGCAGCTCAGTCGTGCTGCGCGAACTGTTAGACTCATCAGCAATCTGTACCGTATTACCATCTCCGTCAACGTATGTCTGTGAACCTTCGCCCGCAGTCTGGCCGGTGGCGACATCGATAACTTTTTGAGGGGCTTCCGGTGGGGTCTTGCCATCTTTTTCTGCCTGTTTAACGAGTTCCTGATGGCTGCCTTCGATGGTTCTGTCCTGCAGTTTCATTTCGTAAGCTTCTTTATAAAGCTCTTTTTGAGCGGCACTCATACTTGAATAACCAGGCACAGAGCGACTAAGAAAGGTCTCTTCCTTGTCTTTTGTGTATTCAGACAATTTATTGATAACCGATTTAACTTCATCCTGGGAATCTGCCTTCTCAAGGTCAGATCGCATCCCTCTTACTTTTTCGCCTTCGCTTGTCGACCAGAATGCCACTCCGCCCCAGAATTTGTCCCAGCCGCTTTCGCCGGTGTCGGTATCATCGATGGCATTGTTCATTTCCTCGATTGAGTCATTCGCCTGGTCCACCAGCTCTTTTTGTGTATTCTCAAGGCCAGTCAGCTGATCGTCATTGAGACTGCGCAGCTGTTCTTCAGTCATTGCTCCGCCCGGGCCAAAACTGGCATCCTGAGAGTTGTCAACTTCGACAACCGCGTCTTTTTCAAGTTTCGCCAGATCGAAATTCGAAACGAAATTTTTGTTGGTCTTTTTGTAGAATTCATCGCGCATTACCACCGAAGTGCGCTCGACGTGGTACATTTCCTCGCGCGAACCGGCAATATTCTTGCGACCGACAATGTTGATTTCAAGCTTGGCCTCGCGCCCGGCCCTGAAATCTTCATCGGTCGACTCGAGATCGGTAGCGCCGAGACTGGCCGAATCAACGGATTTGGTAATCTGCATGCTTTCGATGCTGACAGAAAGAATCTTGAGTTCGGTAGTGCTCTTTCTCGTCAGCAGACCATCACTTAGACGGTATTCGACCTTCTCGGTTGAATCCTGGGCAATTTTGCCTTCTTCACTCTCTTTAAAACGTTCAAACGTGATATGCAAAGAAGAACCGTCGGCAGACTGGCCACCCGGGGCATCAAAAGTTCCTTCCTTAACCGACTTAAGGTCTTTCTGCAGGTAGTTTGAGGCGGTTCTCAGCTCACTCTGCAGTGTTTGCCGCGCATGCGACTTGGCGATTTCACGCTGAACACGGATCCAGACGCCGTAGATAGCAGTAAGAACGATGGTCGACAGAAAAATGGCGACCATCACTTCTACCAGGGTAAAGCCAGTTTTTCTGCGATTTTTCATGTTTTCACCTTTCTGCTAAATAGCCTCAGAATTGTAATAGGCATTGCCGGCCCTGACAACCCGCCGGCCAAAACGTTCGTCTTCTTTCGTGCCTTTATCGCGCCAGAAAATTTCGACCTCGAACCAGACTTCGACGATCTGGTCGAGATCATTCTTCTTGGCTTTCAAAGTTGCAGTGCAGCCATAATCTTTCATGGCATCGATGTTTTCTTTAAAAAAGCTCTCGATGCTTTTGGCAGTTTCTTTGTAGAACTGTGGGTGGACATCGAAAGAGTTGCCGCTGGCCAGGTCGCTGTAATGCTTCTGATAAACCTTGAAAGGCACATGTTTGCATTCTTCTATCAACTCCTGAGCCAGCCGGGTTGCCTTGGCGTAATGACCAACCTTGGCCGTAGAGGTCGACCCGAAATCAACGAGTCTGAGAATCGGTATAAAAGCTACCGCCAGGATGAAAGCCGCGATAACGATTTCAAGAAGGGTAGCACCTTTTTTATTCATGCCGGCATGCATCAATTTGCCCTCCACGAAGCCCACAGCGGGCTGAAAGAAACATGATAGCGCTTCGGGTCGAACTTGCCGCGCACCGGGTGCAGGCTGCCCAGAGAGTTACGCACTCGCGAAGAAACGTAATCTACCGCAACAGTACCGCCCATTGCCGCCTTGTTGAACTGATTGGTTACCCAGTTGCCTGCTATTCTCAGGCTTGAATCGGCATGGCAGTAAATGCCCTTGTCTGTATAAAGCGAGCCTTCGACTTCGTATTGTTTGCCGCCAGAAAGGGCTAACAGACCACCATTGCGCAGAATCAGAGAAAACACTGTCAGATCGTCTTCAGTCCGGTCGAGGACCTTGATATTCGAGCCCAGGAAAAGGTTGCCGCTGACGACAATCATGCCTTTTCCGAGCACATAAAAAGCTTCTTCGCCTGCATTGAACGGGCTGGCCGCCGTACCGAGCGAACCGGAAATATAAGACACCCCGTTCAACACAAACACTTTTTTGCCATTTACCGTGGTAATGCGGTTAGGAAGGTCTTCGATAAAAGCTTCAGCATTTTCATAGTAATAAGTCGCCTTTTTGGCGTATTGCTCGCTGGTATAGAGGTTGGGCGGCATATTCTGCAGCAGTGAAGGGTCATATTCATAGGTCTTGTAATCGGCCTTACCTGATTCAGCATTGGCCTTAAGTGGCTCGAGGTTGTAATCATACTTGGTCAATACTTCCTGGGCTTTCCAGATTGGTATGACCAAAGGCGGGGGCGGCAGAAATACCGGCGGGAAAGGAAGCAGTGGCAGTCGGTCCATCGGACTCATGCCGACAATGCACATCTGCCACAGTCGCGAACGTTTGAGCACATTGCCTTCGACTTCCCTGGTGAGGGTCGGATGCATGCCGCCGTAGCCAAAAAATCTGGTTTTATTGGCACCGGTGCCAGTTGTCGGAATGGTGTAAAACGAGTTGCCAGTGCCCATATACGGCATTTCCCATTTCTGGAAACAGTCAGGAACGCTCACCACTCCTTTGCTGAGTGGAACTGCTTCAACCATAGGCTTGAGCGCCATGGTTACCGCCAGCGCCAGAACATTGGTGCTCATTTTGCCAACATTGGGAATGAGGTTCATAGTTCCGGGCGAAGCCAGCTTTTTGAGATACTCGGTCGGCTTCAGCATCGGAAAAGGATCTGGCTTGGTGGCGAAATCGAGCCCGTATTTTCCGGGCTGGCCAAGCACGGGTTGAGCCGGTGCACTGTTATTGGCCGGGCCGGAAAGGCTGACCGGAACCGCGATGTTCGTTTCAGGGTCTCTGCGGGTAATTTCGGCGTTAATATTGTATTTGCCGCCGGCAACCGCCATTTTAGTCTTGGTGTTGAGAATCAGCAGAGGCTCGATCCCCTGAAAGATGTTCTTGACCGCACCGCTGTTGTCGCCGGCTACCGGCGGAGCGTTCCAGTCGCCCATAAGGGCGACGTTGCAGATCAACGGACGAGTGCTGTCAGAGCTTTTGTCTGAATAATTAACGCGCACCAGGCCAGGAAACTCACGTTTTTTCAGTTCTTCTTCTGAAACTTCTTTTGGGCCGGTGAAGACTTCTTTTATTTTTGAAAAAGTACCGGAGTAATCGAAGTTGTTAACGATAAAAGTGCCGCCATAATTGTTGAAAGAAAGGTAGTCATTCTTGAGATTAGCGATAAAAAAACTGTACATCGGAGCCGGCGGCTCGCAGTCAGCAGTTTTGAAGTCTTTTATGGCCGATACTCTGCGAGTTGCCTTGTAGTTATCCTGATAGGTAATCGAAGCTTCACACTCAAGCTTCAGCTGGCCATATTTTTCAAGATACTGCCCCTGATCAAGCGTTGGAGTCAGGCTCACACCAGCTGGCCAGAGATTATTAACGCTTGTGGGCATTGGGATTGCGTCGAATTTAACCTGAATCGGGTAGCGCTGCTTTCCACCGCCAATCAACTGATTTACGAGCATGTCGGCAAAAAAATCAAGACTGGTGAGCTCTTTAAAACTGCGCTCTTTGCCAGCCACTGTGATTTTCGGCATCAGTTTGTCGACAACGCCAGTAAGATTGATATTAACAAGAGTGATCGGCCCGATTTTAACCGGAATCGAAAAGTCAAGCCATGACAGATCTTTCGGAAACCCGATTTCGATCGGTGAGTAACCGCCACCCTCAAGAAAAGTTTTCACATCCGGGCGAAGATTCCAGGCGATGTCAACGCCTGGCACCTTGAAGTCGGCGTAATCCTTGCCGGGAGAAACACGAAAAGCCTTGTCGATCTTAACCTTAACCTTAACATCATATTCCTTGGCGCCTTCGGAGGTCATATAAGCCACCAGGGTATCGAGTTCCTTGTTATCAACACCGTCCTGAAGATCTTCTTTCGTCAGCACAATCTCTTCGGACGCAGCAGCATCAAGATCAAGCTGTTCGTCAGCGCCGAGATTGCCGGCAAGCCCTAATGTCACACCACTTTTGGCACGGGCAGGC
>JAKQKW010000330.1 GCA_029560455.1 Candidatus Rifleibacteriota bacterium | reverse complement strand
GTCGGCACCGCCGTAGGCTTTGCCGTAGCGCATCATTTTGCGCATGCCTGAGCCAAGTTCGTCAGCTCTACCGATCTGTCTGAAAAACTTGGCAATTACCGGATTCTTTGGAAATGGCGTGAAAGTCTCAGGTTGCAGAACGCCGAAGCCGTGTGGCTTGCTGGCGTTTTCGGTTTTAACCTGGCCGCGTTCGATAATCAGTTTGGCCGGGAATGCGTTCATATATTCGCGGTGAATCAGAATATTCGAGGCGACTTCCCTGAAAATGGTATCGCGAAGGCTCATGCGGTTGGTGCCTTCGAGATAAAACGGGTCTGACAGATGTTTGCCGACAAAGGCCAGAATGCGGTCATAACTGTCGATCAGATTGGTAGCAACGATGTCGCGGTCATCATAGCGGTCGAGGTCGATGCGACGCAGAATCAGATCGGTCTTATGGAATGGCAGAACCGAAAGAATCAGATTATCCTGGCCGAGCAGCAGAATACCGGCCAGAGTCACGCCGCTTTTGCCGGTTTCGTGGTCGGTCTGGTAGAGCTGGGCGCTTTGCAGCAGTTCCAGGTCGTTCATCTGCGGCCAAGGATGGCCGGGTATCCAGAGGCCGGCCATTTTACGGCACTTCTCGATCAGGTCGGCGCGAAGGTCTTTGAGCCCGGTAAAGGGATAAACCTTATTTTCACTGAATATCGCCTGTTTGCGCTGATAAAGCGTCGCTACCCGGTTGGTGTGGTCGGTGATATCAAGGTCACTGTCTTCGTTTCGGTCATAAATACGGCCATTGCAGCGGTGAACCTGTGAGCTTTCAGGCACATAGATGCGCAGAACCAGCTTGTCTTCGAGCATTATTTCATCGACTGAAAGATAGGCAGGCGGGCTGATTTTTTGAGGGTTGTTGATGGCGGTAACGAAGTCTTTCTTCATCTGGGCAGCATGCTGCGCATCAATCCCCTTGATTTCGCCTTTATCGCTGACACCTACCAGTATTGTGCCGCCGATTCTGTTCATAAAGGCGCAGGCAGTTTCGAATAC
>JAKQKW010000273.1 GCA_029560455.1 Candidatus Rifleibacteriota bacterium | reverse complement strand
ATAAAAAATCTCGAATCATTTGGCTACACTGTGGTGACTGCAGCCAATGGCGAAGAGGTATTGACAATGCTGCAGGACAGAATTATCGATAAGGAACGGGTTGCTGCCATGCTTTTCGACCTGACCGTGCCAGGTGGTATGGGGGGTATCGATGCTCTGGCGGCAATACGACGCATGGGCCTTCTGGCGCCGGCTTTCGTTATGCGCGGTTATTCAGAGAATCAGGCAATGGTCAGCCCACATTCATACGGTTTTGCCGCCAGTCTTCACAAGCCTTTCAGCATGCAGGATCTGTCAAACATGCTCAACCAACATCTGAGTCGATGAGGTCTCGATGCGGATGTATCATTGACAGCAGAGAAAAAAGCTCTGCTGGTAATTCCTTCCAGGAGAAAGGCTTGTTGTGATCAGATTTGGGCTATGCTGCATTTTTATCGAGCAGCCAATAAAATTCAGAACTACCACTGCGACGCATCTGCTGAAGAAAAGCCGCCCGGAGCAGTTGGCAAAACTTTCTGAACTTTGTCTGGAAAATGCCCGCAGCCTTCTCGCAGCTTTCGAATTCTGCGCCGCTGCCGGCATTGGCTGCTTTCGCATCAACAGCCAGATTCTGCCGCTGAAGACTCACCCGACCGTGGGCTATGCCGTTGGCGACCTTCCCGCTGGCCAGCAGATCGTGGATGCTTTCAAACAGTGTGGGAATTTTTTAAAAAAGAATAATCTGCGTGCCTCACTGCACCCCGATCAATTCGTTGTTCTCAATTCGCCGCGCGCCGAAGTGGTTGCTTCATCAATTGCCGAAATCGAATATCAGGCAGAAGTCGCCGGCTGGGTTGGGGCCGATGTGATAAATATTCATGCCGGCGGCGGCTATGGTGACAAGCCTGCTGCGCTTGAGCGTTTCAAAGAAGGCTTCAAGAGTTTGTCTGCGAGTGCCGGAAAGCTCGTGACTCTCGAAAATGACGACAAGACTTTTACGCCTGCTGATCTGCTGCCTTTATGCGAAGAAATGCGTATTCCCTTGGTGTATGACGTGCATCATCATCGGGTTCTGCCTGACGGCATGAGCATTGGCCAGGCTACGGCAGCGGCCCTGAAAACCTGGAACCGTGAGCCGCTTTTCCATCTGTCGAGCCCGCTTAATGGCTGGGGTGGGCCACAGCCGCAGCAGCATCACGATTATATAGACCCGGCTGATTTTCCGGCGGAATGGCGGCATCTGCAAATTACTGTCGAAGTCGAAGCCAAGGCCAAAGAACTTTCAATAATGCGTTTGATGGCTGATCTGGGCCTGAAAAAAGGTTCAGTAACGCTGAAAAATGCCAAACATGATCCAGGCGAGGGCGACGTTAAAAATCACCACCAGCGCCAGAAGAAACATGATACTGACCACGTTGAGCGCGATGCCAAAATTCATCAGAAAAATCAGAAAGTTGCCAAGCACAAGTAAAATCAGGTAGTCGCGGGTGCGATGCGAGGGCTTGTAGCCCTTCTTCTCGATCGGAACATACCGATGATCTTCAACACTCAGGGGCAATTCAAAAACCAGAGGAGTATCGGCAATCTTAAGCCATTGATCAGGCCTTGCAACGTCGGCGATGCGGCTTTCGAGGTTCAGATCGCCACTGCGTGCCAGGCTGGTTAGTTCTTCCCATGAAAAGGGGCCGAGAGAATCGTTGGTGATTTTGTTGTGAATGCGAAACATTCGGCCCTGAAAAGGGTTTGCCGGAGTTGTTGGTGCCTGATTTTGTCTTGAATTCATTCTCAATTCGAGGTTGAGCCTGAAAGGTTTTTGATTTCTCTGAGAAGCCCGCTCATCATGCTGGTTGCCGGGCCCTGCAGAAAAATTTCGGTGATGCCGCTGGTGAAAGCCGATGGGCTGATATTGATTTCAATTATTCTGGCGCCATTTTCGCGGGCCAGACACGGAATCATACAGGCTGGCATAACTTCGCCGGTTGTGCCGATTACGAGAAAAACATCTGATTTTTCAGCCTCTTCAAAAGAGTTCTTGCGCGCCGGTTCGGGTATGCCTTCGCCAAAGAAGATGAAGTCTGGCTTGATTCGGCCAACCACGCAGTTCGGGCATTCTGGCGGCAGTTTTTCGAAAGAGATTTGTTTGACGGTGAAGGTTTTGTGGCAGTCTAAACAGACAAGCCGGCTGGCGGTACCGTGAAATTCATGCACGACTTTGCTGCCCGCATCCTGGTGCAGGTTGTCGATATTCTGGGTGATCACCGATTTAACAATACCCTGTTTTTCGAGACTGGCAATCGCCCGGTGTGCGTCATTCGGCACTGCCTGCCCGAAAAAATCATAAAAAATCTCTTTGATCAGCTGCCATGACTGCTGCGGGTGCCGATGAAAATAGCCAATTTCTATAAATTCAGGGTTGTACTGGTTCCAGAGGCCGCCTTTGCCTCTGAACGGCGGTATCCCGCTTTCTACCGAAATGCCGGCGCCGGTAAAGACGCAGACGCGCTTCGCTTCGAGCATTATGCGGGCTGCTTTCTGTATCATCATCTGGCTCCTGATATCTGCATTTTCAATGGTCGAAAACTTTACATGCTGATAATATCATATCCTTGGGCTATCCAGCCAGCAAACCCCGGTTTCCGGTATGGCAATTTATTAGTCGAGAATGCGGCGGCCCGTGACTGTAAGGTCAGAATTCAAGGCCGAGTGGTTTGCGGCCTTCGGTCCAGTAGCCCTTTTCTTTCAGCCATTTTTCGTCGCGGAAATCAAACCAGGAAACGCCGCTCCAGCGACTTTTTTCGCAGGGTTGCAGCTTCGCGATTTCCTTTTCAGCGTTTATAGCTTTTTTAAAATCACTCTTTTCGCCGAAGGCTCCGGTCAGGTCTGCGCCAGAAAGGTCGGTTCCGATGAAGTCGGCACCCTTCAGATAGCTGTCTTTGAAAGCTGTGTTTTTCAGTATTGCGCCAGAGAAGTTTGAGTAGCCAAGATAGCAGTCTTCGAAAACCGTATCGGTCAGGTCGGTGCCGATAAAATCTACTGAATAAAAATAAAAGCCTTTAAAATGCCGCTTCGAAAGATCGGCCTCGGTGAATTCTATACGGTGCATCGGCCCTTCGGTGATGTAGCGGTTCCAGGCGGCGCGGCCCTGATTCAGGTAAGAAAAATATTCCTGCTGTTCGATGCGCATCTGCCTTTTTTGCTCAAGCTTCGAAGCATACATTTCGAAATAGAAATAACCGACTCCCGCAGCAAACAGGCTGCCGACGAAGCCAAGAACCAGCATCAGCGATTTTACCGGCTTCAGTTCGTCACCGCATTTGTCAAATTCATTGCCTGTGACCAGCAGATAGAAAAGATCAAAGCTGCGGTTAAGCGAAAGCAGAATGATCATTATCGCAGGCAACCCTATGAATGTCCCGGTTAATCTGGTCAGCAGATTGCCACGGCTTGAATTGAGAAACGGCAGATAAGGCTCGAGCTTTGACACCAGAACGATAGCCACCATGAAACAAGCTGCCGCCACCAGAGCCAGTAGAAACTGCATTAGAATAGCAAATGGTGCTTCAGAGCGATTTATTTTGCTTTTGCCGGTTCCGAACAGCTGTGCCAGAGGTCGCAGTTGCGGAAAAAGCTGAGAAAGAAGCCCTAGTTCGGCTTCATGCCCCGAGTAATCCGGTCTCTTCGCTTTCATTTCCTAAAAAGCCCTTTGTCGTTGAACTTATACTGGTCCATGGTAGCGCAAAATCACCCGGTAGACAAAAAAATCGTTATTCTGGTTGCGGTTGGCGCTGACGCCTGCAGAAAACTGATGTATAATCAGAAAAAAACGGGAGGTATTATGAAAGTAATTGGTATAAACGGAAGTCCGCGGCCGAATGGCAATACTGAACTGCTTCTCAAAACGGTTTTTGCTGAACTGAATAATGAAGGTATCGAAACAGAATTGATTCAGCTGGGCGGAAACGCTGTGCGCGGGTGTCTCGCCTGTGGTCGCTGCTTTGAAATGAAAAACGGCCGCTGTGTCATCGAGACTGACATGATGAACAAAGTAATTACGAAGATGCTTGAGGCAGACGGCATTCTGATCGGTTCGCCGACTTATTTTGCCAATGTTAACGCCGAAATCAAAGCTCTGATTGACCGGGCCGGTTATGTTGCCATTGCCAACGGGAGGGCTCTCAGGCGCAAGGTCGGTGCAGCCGTGGTGGCGGTCCGCCGTGCCGGTTCTACCGATGCTTTTGACGCCATCAACAAGTTCTTTTTCATTCAGGAAATGATTGTACCGGGCTCAGTCTACTGGAACCTCGCTGTCGGGCGTGAGCCGGGTGCCGCAGCTGCCGACGAAGAAGGTATGAACACCATGCGCGTGCTTGGGCAGAACATGGCGTGGCTGATGAAGAAGCTGCAGGCCTGACCTGCAGTCCGCCGCCCGGGCAGTTAAGTTGTTGACCGGGTTGGCAAAACTTGTTATTCTGAGGCAGCAATAATAAAGGCGGCAGGTGTGGATACTTCAAGGGAGCGAATACTCAAGGTTCTGTGCGAGCTGGTCGGGCGCAAAGACGCAACTGTTTTTCAGAGCCCCGATATTTTTGAGCGCATGCTGCAGAAAGCAGGCAACCTGGCGCAGTCACCAGAAACAACCGCTTTGCGTGCCGGTCTGCAGGAACGCATACCATGGGAACTGCAGAAGGGCTATGCCGGGCTCGTTTCGCGCTCGCTGATCAATTCTCTGGCAGCCGGAATAGGCCGCAAACACCCTGTTAACCCGGCCCTGGCCGCCTGGGCTGTCGAGTCCTGGGCAATTTCTCTCGGACTGAAGGTCGAAGCCTCACCCGATTCAGTTGCTGAGGTATCGCAGCCTGCAGCTCAATCTGCCGCTACTCCGACTTTAAGTGCCGAAACCATGCGGTTGTTCGAAAAGAACCGCGCCGGTCTCATTTTTGGCACCGATGCCAGCGGTGTTATAAAGGTTTTCAGCGCCTGGTGGCGTCCGCTGCCCGAAGCAGACTGCGCCGGCCTGGCAGCAACTCCAGTTAAATCAGAAAAATCAGGTGAATCGGCCTTTTTTGCCGCCGCGCCCAGAAAGCGGCAGACAGTGGTTAAGTCCGCCGGCGCCGCAACTGCTCAGTCTGTTCCGACTGCAGCATCGCAGTCTGTACAATCGCCTCAGGCCGCGGCGCAACCGGTCAAAGCCAGTGTGCCGCAAAGTGCCGTTCATGGCGGCGCACCCGCAAAACCGGCAACGCAGCAGCCGGCTACCCAGGCAAAATCGCCGGCATCTCAGCCCAGACCAACTCAACCTGCAGCCAGACCGGCAGTTCCTGCTGCCCCGGCTGCGCCGCCCAAGCCGGCCGCGCCGGTGGTTCTCACCGGCAGTGCCGAAGAGCTGGTCGCTCAGGCCAAAACGCTGCTGCCAGGTTATGGCACCCGCGTCGACGTGCCGCTGGCGCTGCAAATGCTGCAGCAGGCGGCCAAACTTGGTTCAATTGTCGCACGCCGCATGATTGGCGAAATCTACCACAAGGGGCTGGGGGTAAAACAGGATTTTGCCACCGCAGCCAATTGGTTCAGACTTGCCGCCGATGCTGGCGATATGCATGCACAGTTTTATCTCGGCACCCTTTACCAGTGTGGTATGGGTGTTGAATTCAGTCTTGAGAAAGCCAACAGCTGGCTGCAGAAAGCGGCGGCTCAGGGGCACAAAGAAGCAAAAACCTTGCTGAAAGAAATTCTGCAGGCCTAGACCTGCCCGGAGGGTAATCGATGCAGGAGCAGGAAAGAATTATAAATCAGACACTGCTGATCTGGTGCGGGGTGGTCATTGTCGAATTTTTTGTTATCGCATATCTGATGCAGTTTCCGCTGCTGGCTTTTGCTGCCTTTATCATGTACTGGCCATGCCGCGCGGCACTCGACTGGCCGGCTCCGGCTGAAAAGCCTGCTGCCGATCCAAAAACCATCACCGAAGGCAGATAATTCATGGAAAAAATCGAATTTCTTGTCGAAACCGGAATTTCATTTTACGCTCCAGACAACGAACTGCGCCTTTCTGACATGCTGCTCGGCAAAAAATGGCATTTCAGAGTGCTGCAGTCACCAAGCTCGGCAATCAGTCTGCAACTTGGTACTGAGCCAATTGTCAATGCCGCTGCCGGGGGCACCGATCTCAAAGATATCGGCGGCCTGTCGGTGTGTTTTGGCGACGCTCTTGCCGCTGCCCTTGGCAAATGGCTGCCTCTGCCTTTCGGCCGCAAAACTGTCGATGGCTGCGGCAGTTCGCGTAGTGTCGACTGGGCGCGAATTTTTCTGCAGCGCCCGCTGCTGCAGCTCGACGACAACATCATCAATTACGCGATTGCCGTAGATACTTCAGTCTGCGCAGATGCCGCCGCCGATGGTAAAGGCGGCACCGGCCTGCTGAGTGAAGACGTCGGCCAGACTTTCATCATCAACCCCGGCAATCTGTCATTCTGGCAGACTCCGGCAATGCTGAACTGGATTAAGAGCGCCCTGCAGAACGTGCCGGCCGAAGGCAGCGAGAAGGTTCCACCCTATGCGGCTTCTCTGGCCGCTTTTATGACACTGATGGATGGCCTGCAGCAGGCCGCCCTGTTGCCTGAAGTAACCATGCTTCGCCCAGAGGGTGAGGCGATCGATGTCAGTCTTGTTCTCGATCTTGGCAACA
The DNA here is from genome assembly GCA_029560455.1 of Candidatus Rifleibacteriota bacterium. The sequence goes on along the minus strand of JAKQKW010000273.1, from coordinate 15,015 downwards.
GCCGGGCCTGTGGTGTTCTCATCGAGCAGATTCCCGGGCGGCCGGTCAGTCTCGATGAATGCTGCAAACTCGAAATTCGTGATCTGCAGGAACCCTGCACTGTTTATACCGAGCCTTTCGATACCAGTTTCAAATTTCAGCCGCCGCTTTTCAGCGGTAGCGATTATCAGATTCCGGCCGCCGGCAACCGGTTTGCCTGGCCCGGAATTCTTCGCCTGGGCCATGAAGCGGCCCGCCAGGAACCTTCTGATATCGGTGATACCGGCATGTCGAGCCCGAAACGCTACCTGTGGGATGAACAGCAACGGCATTTTCCGTGGTATTTCAACCTGCCAGGCGACGGGCTGGGCAAAAAAATCGGGGCGCCGTTTCTGAAATATCTCGATGAAAATGGCGTGTTCATGGGCGAAAAGGCAACTCCGCCATTTGAGCCCTGCTATCCGCCAAGTTCACTGATGACCTTTCTGATGACCGAGATTCTCTGTCATGCTTATGCCCAGATCAATTCGTATTCATACCGGCGTTCTCGCGGGCATCGTCAGGCCGGTCGCCGGTTGAAGAATATCGTCATGACGACACCCTGCGGCATGTCATTTCCAGAAAAGAATCTATACCGGCAGCGGGTGGATTCTGCCCTCGATCTGTTTTTTCATGTGACGGGCAGAGACCCCGAAACCAGGCCCGATGTCGAACTGAACCTGGACGAAGCAACCGCTGTTCAGCTCACCTGGCTTTATGGCGAAGTTATGCACCGATTTCTCGGCAATGCCGGCGAAGCGGTTGAAACGCTTGGCCGCTTGCGGGCTGACACGGCCGGCAAAATGGTCAGGGTTGCCAGCATCGATATTGGCGGGGGTACTAGCGATCTGATGATTGCCGAATACCATGCTGACGCGGCGCAGCCGATGCTGATCAGACAGAAAATGCTGTTCTCGGAAGGCTTTTCGATTGCCGGCGACGAAATTGCCAAACGGGTTATCGAGAAACTGATTCTCAGACGCATTTTCAGCTGGGCGCAGCAGAAAAACCCCAACATTTCATGGGAAGACTTTCAGATTTTCTTCGGGCCCGGCCGCGGCGGGCGTGACAAGAGTTTCAACGATATGAAAGCTGAACTGTGTCGCCAGCTCTGGATTCCGATGGCACATCGCCACCTTGAATTTGCCGAGCTCGACAGTGAAGACCCTGATATCGAACTCAGTTTCGACCGGTTTTTCCCGAATCGTATGCCGGGTGCCGGGGTGCTCGACTTTTTTGCCGAGCACATGCGTCGCGATTTTGGCTGCGACATAACACTGCCCGAGATTCCGTGGCAGATCTCGCGCCCTAAGGTTAATGCCGTAATCGCCAATGTTCTCGAAAACGTCATGCGTATTTTTGCCGAGGTAATCGCGCAGTTTGACTGCGATACCCTGATTCTTGGCGGTAAGCCGTCATCGCTGCCGATCATCAGAGAAATGCTCGTGCGCCTGATGCCGGTGCAGCCCGCCCGTATAATCGGGTTGAAGGGTTACCCGGTGGGCAGCTGGTATCCGTTTTCGCAGCGGGGCGGCGGTATTGCCGACCCCAAGACCACCTGCGTCATGGGCGGTGCCGTCTGGCTGTTTGCCGAAAAGCTCAACTGTCTCGATGGCATGAGTCTGACCACAGACAGCAGCCTGATTCGCCAGCGCGAGTGCTTTATCGGCACCTTTGCGCGCGAGACGATGAATATCGAACAGTGCCTGTTTCCGACACCGGCTTCCGCTCCGGCGCAGCTGCAGGTGAGCAAAAATGCACTGCTTGGCATTCGCCGCATCGATTCTGAAGTCTGTATGGTTAACCCGTTATGGGAAGTTGTTCTGGATGCTGACTCGCTCAAGGGCAGCGGCCCGTATCTGGTTAAGCTGAACCAGGATAACAACAACCGCGAGTGTCTTGCGGTCGCCGAGCTTCTTGATGCGAAGGGGACAAAATGTAATCAGAAAAGTGCCCAGCTGCGTCTGCGCACCATGGTTTCAGACCAGTATTGGCTCGATACGGGCTGTTTCGATCTTTAAGAGGGGGAGTTAGAAAATGAGCGAAACTAACGAATTGTTTCCTTTTCCGACGGTCGCTGAAGATGAGAAGAAAGCGGCTGGCGGCGTCGAACTGCCTGCTTTCCCGGTCGTTGGCGAACCTCCTCTTGGTGATGATGAACTGCGCGATCTGCGTGGCATGCTCAAGGCCTACCGTGCCGGCAGAAGTGTCGCCGCAGATGCGGGTCAGCAGAGTGTGGCTCTCGCAGAAGACCTGCCGGTAATACCAGATGTTGCTGTCGCAGATTCTGCTGTACCGGCCGCAGCTGCTTCAATGCCGGCTGCAACCGCAGGCGGCCTGCGCCCGGATTCTTTTTGGGCACAGTTCAGGCTGTCTGAACCGACTGAAGCAGAGGCGCTCGCTGCTTTCAAGGAAATCTACGGCGAGATAACCGGTTCAGACGATCAGGCGCGGGTTATCTGGGCTATGGCCGGCGTTTTTCCGATTAAAAAGTTTCTGAGAATCGGAACGCCTGAACAGAAACTGTTTGTGCTCAATGTGCTTGGTGACAGATTTCTGCAGAGCCTGGCAGGTTTTGCCCACCCGGCGCGAAAAAAGCTGCTGAAGGCGGTTTCGCGGTTTCTTTCGGGTATATCTGAAGTTCACTCTTTTTTGAGTATGGAAGGCGAGCCCTTCAACCCGCAGTATCACGAACGTATTGCCGGCTCTTCGACCTCTGGCCGGCAGATTCGCGAAATGCACGGTTTTATTGTGGTACTGCGCGAGGGCAATCGCGTCGTTCGCCTCGGGCAGGTGCTGACATGAGCAGGGTAATTAACGGAGGCTTGGCATGGGAATAATCGCCAGAACTTTAACCAAAGGCTTTCGCACCAGTTTTTTCCGCAATCAGCCGGTGCACCAGTTTTATGGGCATCTGCAGGCGGTTCTGCGTGAGATCGCCCCGGGCGGTGAGCTCGACAACTTTTTTGCCCGCCCCGAAAATGTGGTTGACGGCCAGGCTCAGCCTGGTGAAATAGAATGGTCAACCGCCATTGAGGGCGAAAAGACCATGTTCAAAGATCTGCCGGCTGAACGGCAGCAGGCGGTTGCCGATCAGATCGGGCGCTCGCTTGACCGTATCAGAAAATATGCCGAAGAGAAGCAGGGTCGCACGGGCAAAGAGAAGGATTATGCCGAATATCTCAAGTCTGTAGCCGTTTCGCCCGATATGAACCAGATTTTTATCGTTAAAAACCAGCCGGTGCTCGTTCACTGGGGCTTTATCAACGAAGACGGCAACCACCCGGGAAAAGGCATTTATGCCGGCTGGGATGACTTTATTGCCGAAATTCAGCGCAAGGCCGGCAAAAAAACAGCCGATCAGTCGCAACCGCAGCCTCAGCCAGTGGTTTTGCCACCAGAGCCCCCGCCTTACCCCGAGTCACAGCCGGTAAAAGAACCGGAAAAAGCAGCGGCAGCCGCTGCAGTGGCAACCGCGGCCGCACCGGCCAAGACGGCAGAATCTGCGAAACCGCCGGTGGCAAAAAAGCCGGAAACGACCCCTGCGGCAGAAGAAAAAGAAAAGCGTATGCTCGCCTGCGGGCTGGGTGCTTACCGCTGGGTTAAATGGCTGGCGATAATTCTTGCGATCATTATTCTGCTGCTTCTGCTGTTGCGCCTGGTGCCGCCGCCGCAGTCAGCCTTCCCGCAACTGCCGCCGGGCATCGGCGGTATGGGCGGAAGTGGTGGTGGCGGTGGTCTTGGTGACCTCAGCGACCTGCTTGGTGGTGGAGGCGGCGGTGGCGGAGGTGGTTTGCCCGGCCTCGGAAAAGGTAATGGCGCGCCCGGCGGAAACAAGGGCGGCCAGGTCCCTGCGCCCGGTTCTACCTGCCCGACCTGCGGTCATCATGTACCGGAGAGCGGCGGCCAGTCGACCGGTCATAATCAGGGCGGTTCAAATTCAGGGCATAACAATGAGCAGGGCCAGACTGCGCCTGCTCCGGCCGGAACTCCGGCACCGGGCGGGCCGCCCGCTGCAGAAGCTGTCAAACCAGGAGATGCAAAATGAATCAGAGTAAAATGCGCCCCGAAGAGCAGCAGATTGTCACCATGTCAGATCAGCTGACCGAGCTGCTTAACTGCAGCTCGGGCTGGGCTGCCGGCTATCTTAAAGACGCGGCCATCAGAAAGTTCATGGATAAAATCCTGCATGAAAAGCAGGTGACGGTGCGTCGTATCAAAGAATCGGCGCAACGACCGGTTGCTCTTGGCGTCTTCGGAGCCAGCCAGTGCGGCAAATCATACCTGACCTCTGAGCTGGTGCGGGGCGGCGAAGCTTCCCTTTCGGTGCTTCTCAACGGGCTCAACCAGAACCCGGCCGGGCGCGATTATCTTGAAGAGATCAATCCGGCCGGTGGTCGCGAAAGCACGGCCCTGGTCACCCGCTTCACCACCAGGCCATATCGCACGGTGCAGGGCTGTTCTGCATTTCTGCGGCTGCTGACGATCACCGATCTGATCAAGATTTTTCTCAACGGGTTTCTGTTCGAATGTCAGTCTGATTTTGTGCCGACTGCCGATGAGCTGCAGAAACTGCGCTATTCGTTCAGAGGTGTTTCCGGGCGGTCTGGTGGGCCAGGTCTGCTTACCGAAGCCGATGTATGGGACCTGCAGGATTATGCACGGCGCCATTTTCACAATCAGTTTCTGCGCATGCTCGAAGATATCAACTACTGGGGCATTCTCAATGACGAAATCAGGCTGTTGCCGGCAGACCAGCAGATCAGCTATCTTGAATGGCTCTGGGGCCGTTTTCCGAAGATAACCGAGTTGTTCCGCTTTTTGCAGAAGGAACTGGGAAATCTTGGCGGCGAAGTTGTCGGCATTTATGATGACTCTCTGTTGCCGCGCACCAACAGCATAATCGATGTTCAGCGTCTGTCGCAGCTGATGAAGGTGGGCAACCGAAAAGTGGCTTTGGCACTAAACAGCGGTGGGCAGGTGTCGATGGATTCATCGACGCTTTGTGCCCTGACCGCCGAACTGATTCTGCAGACTGCTTCGGCCTCTGATGAGTCGCTGCTGCGCCGGTTCGACGTGCTCGATTTTCCCGGTGCACGTGCCCGTGCTCAGGTTTTTGATCAGCAGCGCCTGACGAAAGACCATGAGGCGCTGGTTGAGGTATATCTGCGCGGCAAGGTCGCCTATCTTTTCGACCGCTATTCTGATGACCGTGATGTTACCGCTCTGCTGCTCTGCCAGGAAGGCGGCCCACAGGAAGCCAAATCGCTGCCATACATGGTCAACAAATGGGTCGAATGGAGCCAGGGCAAGGAACCGGCGCAGCGCAAAGGCAAAACGCCGCTGCTGTTTCACGTGTTTACCAAATTCGATATGGACCTGGTGCGCAAGCGCGGCGAAGACCCTTCAGTGCGCTGGGACAGCCGTCTGAAAACAAATTTTGCTGATTTTATGGGCCGGGCCGGCAGCTGGGTAACCGAGTGGGAAGAAGGGCGTGCTTTTCAAAACTGCTACTGGGTGCGCAACCCAGGTGTGCAGCAGACGGTCTTTGGCCGTGACAAAGACGGTAAAGAATTCGTCAGAGATGAAGATCAGTTAGCAGAGATCATGGCGCAGTATTTAGGCAACGAGAACGTGCAGCGGCATTTTGCCGACGCGAAAGAGGCATGGAATCGGGCGGCAGCGCCAGGGCAATCAGGTATTCAGTATCTGGTCGAGCGTCTTAAAGCCGGTATAGAAACCGATGCCAAGGTTAAGCAGCTGCAGGCGAATCTCAGGCAGATTTTCGCCGAGCTTAAAACACATCTGCAGCCGTATTTTATTGGCGACGACATTTCGCATGCGCGAAAAATGGCCGAAGAACGAGCGAAAAAACTGCTGCTGACACTGGGTAAAGGCATGGCCACCCGCTATTCTTTACCGCGCATTCTTGATCTCGACCGGTTCTCGATTTCTGACAAGACGGTCGGTATGATTTTTGACTCGGTTGTAAACCCGATGGAAAGCGAAGAGGGTGAAGCGGCCGAGCCTTCACTGGTTGCTGCCGAAACCTCGGTTTTCGATGAATCGATTTTTTCGGTCGGTGAACCGGCGGCACCGGCTGCCGAAGCGTCCGCGCCTAAAAAGGCCGTGGTGCGCAAAGGCGAAGTGTTTGCCCAGGCGGTGATGAACCGCTGGCAGGCGCAGTTGGCTTATTTGAGTCAGGATGCTGAATTTCAGGAACTGACCGGTTTGCCGGCCGAGTGGTTTGCCGAAACGACGCAGGAACTGATCAAAGGTGCTTCACGCCTCAAGATTGAGTCTGCGATTGCCGGTGAGAGTGATCAGGTCTTCAATGCCCCGAACCCGGGTCGCTTTCTGCGCAAGGCTTCTGCCAGGGCGGCAACGGCGCTGAACCGTTACATCACCTGTCTTGGCCAGGAAATGAAAGAAATGCAGGTGCCCTCTGGCCCGCCAAAGGCGACGCTTTCGGCACGGGCTTACCCCGGCCTGGCAATTTACCAGCACTGGACCAACTCGCTGCTGCAGCTCTTCAAAGATAACGTCGCCGAAGCCTCTGCTGATGACGAAGCCAGCAACCGCGAACTCGAAAAAATCCTCAAAGCCCCCTTCGCCTGAGGGCGCGTGCACTGGTTGAATTCTGGCAGGAAGTGTATGAAAATCTGGCAGAATTTGTCGTGCCCCTGCCGTTGCGCCCTTTCAGATAGCCTGAATCGCAGATTTTTCAGGGTATTGTGCATTGGCATGAATTTTGCTAAAATGCGGTGCGCATATACATGCAGAAATTTACCGGTTAAGGTTAGACGAACGAGGCAAATAAGATGTTGATAGCAAAGGTTAAACGGGGGATCGCAAAAATTCGCAGGCTCGTGTCAATGCAGCGTTTTCTTTCAGCCTGCAGCAGTGCAGAAGTTTCTGAAAACACGGTTCGTGATCTTGGCCCCTTTTTGCAATTTCCGCTGAATTCGGTTATGCTTAAGGCCAGACGAAGTTCCCTCAAAAACCGGGAACACTGCAGCTGACCTCTGAGAGACCCGATCGGCAGAGCGGCTTAATTTTAAAGCTGGTGGAACAACATGAAGAAGCTTACCCTGATCATGCCGTCGATTGGGCGCAAACCCGGCCAGAAATATATTGCCACCTGGCAGATGGAACCCCTGGTTCTTGCTGTTCTTGCATCTCTTACCCCTGATGACTGGCAGATCACGATTCAGGATGACCGCATCGAGCCTATCGATCCTGACGTTCCGGCCGATCTTGTCGGTATCACCGTCGAAACCTATACTGCCAGACGCGCCTATCAGATCGCCGCTGCCTACCAGAAACGCGGCGTAAAGGTGGTCATGGGCGGTTACCATGCCAGCCTCTGCCCTGACGAAGTCGAAAAGCACGCTGACGCGATCGTGGTCGGGCCAGCCGAGGGAGTCTGGTCCGGAGTGCTTGCCGATGCGGCTGCCGGCCGCCTGCAGAAACGCTATAATGGCTCGTTTGATTTTCCGTGGCGCGGTGTTTTCCCGAAACGTGAAGTTTATGCCGACAAAAAATACCTGCCGCTGGCGCTTGTCGAGTTTTCACGCGGCTGTTCGCACCATTGCTCTTTCTGCTCGATCACGGTTTTTGCAAAAGGGCGCCACTATTTCAGACCACCCGAAGAAGTCGCCGAAGAAATCAGGCGCACCGGCCAGAAAATCGTTTTTCTCATCGATGACAACATTGCCGCCAACCCCGAAGCGGTTTTTGCTTTGTGCCGGGCCTTGCAGCCCCTGAATGTGAAATGGGTCACCCAGATCAGCGTCGAAGCCGCCGCCGACCCGGCTTTGGTCAAGGCGATGGCTGATGCCGGCTGTGTCGGGGTTCTGATCGGGTTTGAATCGCTTCGCTCTGACCTTCTCAACACGCTGAACAAGAAGAGCAATGAATCGGTCGAGCTCTACGAACGTTCGCTGGCACTGCTTAAGCAGAATCATATCTGCGTTTATGCTACCTTCCTTTTCGGGGTAGACGGCGACGATGTCAGTTCTTTCCCGCGCACCCTCAAATTCGCCATGAAGCATCAGTTTTTTCTCGTGGCTTTCAACCATCTCGTGCCTTTCCCCGGTACGCCGCTCTATGCGAAGCTGGCAGGGCAGGGGCGCATGATTTCTGACGCCTGGTGGCTCGAAGAGAGTTTTCGCTTCGGTCAGGTACCATACCGGCCGCAGATGCTGCCGCCTGGCGAGCTTGCCGAAACCTGCCGCCACTACCGGCGCAAATTTTACTCGACGAAGTCGATCATCAGACGCGCTCTGGCGCCAATGACCAATATGCAGAGTCTTTCGACTCTGGCGCTGTTTCTGACTCAGAATTATTACGGCCGCCGCGAGGTCGACGAAAAATTCGGCATTCCGCTCGGGCTGCCCGAAGAAAACCACCTGCTGGCTGATTTTAAAAGGTGATGCGCAAGTCGCCCGGGCCGGTCGAAAAATTTACCTTCGCTTCTGACCGTGCAGATGCAGAGCTTTTGTCCGAGCTTGCCGGTCTCGATGCTCAAATTCGCGATCTTGGCCGTATCTGCCAGATGCCGGCCAGTTTCATCGGTCTCGATTACCAGACCGAACCCTCTTTTTTTACCGCTCTAAACGCATTCGGAAACCTGCATGACCTTGTTCTCATTCAGCCGCGAGGCTTTGCAACGCTGGCCGGTCTCGGCATCAGGTCGGTGCGCCGGGCATATCTCGGCGGGCAGGCGGCCGACATCGGGTATCTGCATCATCTGCGGTTCCACCCAGATATTAGAGGTGGGTCGTTTTTGCTGCGGGGTTATCGGGCCTTTCGCGAAATATTTGCTGACCGGCCTCTGCCGGTGACTCTTACTTCAATTCTCGAAGAAAATCACTATGCCCGCCAGTTGCTCGAAGCTGAACGCGCTGGCGGTGGCATGCCGGTTTATCAGCAGGTCTCACGCTATCTGACGGCCCTTATTCCTTTGTCTGGCCCTGGTCGCCGCTGGCCGCAGAAATACCGTTCGCAGCAACCGGGCACGTTTGCGCACCGCATGCTGCAGAACAGCGATCTGCCAGCGCTGGTGGCCTTGTTTGCGCGTGCCGGGCACCGCAATGAGGGCGCGCCTTATGTTGATCGAATCGAATCTGACGGTAGTCTGCGCGGTTTTTTCGGTTTGAAAATTGAGGACATGATCGGGGTTTTTGCCGGTGACGAACTGGTCGGGGCGATCGGGATCTGGAACCAGCAGCATTACCGGCAGATCGTCGTGCATCACCTTTGTCGACCTCTTGCGCTGGCGCAGAGGCTCTGGCGGTCTATCGAAATGCTGGTGGGGCGTTGTCCGGTTCCCGGAGTCGGAGGGCGCGTAGACTTTGTGTTGCTCGACCCCTGGGCGGCCGAGCCTGGCCTCGAAAGCATGGTGATGCCGGTTCTGATCAGAGCGGTCTGCGAGGAAGCGAAAAAGCGGGGTGCCATGTTCGCGGCACTTGGCATGGCCGAAAAATTTCCGGCGCTGGCGGCGATAAATAGTGTATTTTTTCTGCCGTACTGGAGTATCATATATCAGGTATTCTGGCCGGAAACCGGCAAACATGAATTTGCCGGCCGACCTTTGCATCTTGCCAATCTTGGGGCCCTATGACCAGCGACAATTTACCAGGCAGAACCCTGTATGGCCGCACTCAGACTGTTCAGCAGCTCGATACTGCTGTAAAAGAAGCCATGTTCGCTCTGATGTCAGAATTTTATGAGGTCGAAAAGGCTCCTTTTTTAGCTGATCTGGCGCGCAAAAATACTGTAATACTGCTTGAAGACGGACAGAAAAAGCTGCGTGGCTTCACTTCGGTCGCCATTTACGACCTGTGCGCCGACAAAGATGAATTCAGAGTGCTTTTCAGCGGTGACACAATCATACACCCCGATTTCTGGGGCAGCCTTGAACTGCCGCGAGTCTGGGGCCGCTTTATGTATGAAACACTGCAGGCATCCGGCGACAAACCGCTCTACTGGTTTCTAATTTCGAGTGGTTACCGAACTTACCGGTTTCTGCCGGCTTATTTCAATGAATTTTTTCCATGTTTTGACCGCGAAACACCGGCGGCAATGCAAAATATTCTCGATCTGGCCGCCCGGAAGCTTTTTGCCGAAGATTACAACCCCGATACCGGTATTGTCAGGCTGAAGAATCCGACGCCGCTGCGGGCCGGCATCAGCGAACCGGCACAGGAACGCCTGCAGAATCAGCACATCGCTTTTTTCCTGCAGAAGAACCCCGGTCACGATGCCGGTGATGAGCTCGCCTGCATTACCCGTCTCAGCTGGGAAAACTTCAAACCATTTGTTAAAAGGCTTTTGAAGAGCTGATGACAGGTTTCAGACTTGCAACGGGCCTGGTTCAGGGTATCTGGATGGGCACCTGCCTTGGTGGCGCAATGGAATTCAGGCGTGCTGCCAACAGCAGTCTTGCCAGGGTGCAAAACCGGGTTTTGCTTGAACTGCTGCAGAATGCCATTCAGACCGACTTTGGCCGCCAGCATGATTTTGCCACGATCGGCAACGCAGACGAGTTCTGCGCCAGAGTCAAAGTGCACGATTATGACGATCTCAAGCCATATATCGATCTTATCGCCGCCGGTAAGGAGCGTGTTCTGACCGGTGACCAGGTGAGAATGTTCGAAGAGACGAGCGGCACTTCGGGCCCGAATCGGCTGATTCCTTATACTGCCGGTCTGCAGAGGGCTTTCAACCGGGCTCTGCACCCATGGCTCTTCGACCTGTTTTCTCATTTCGGCAGTCTCTGGGGTGGCCCGGCCTACTGGGTGGTTTCGCCAAGAACGTCTGAGAAAAGAATGACCGCCGGCGGTGTGCCAATTGGCTTCGCCGCCGATTCAGATTATTTTGGTGCCTGGGCAAAGCCGCTGATCGGCCTGGTGACTGTGGTTCCTGAAGAAGCTTCCAGTCTCAGCAATCCGGCCGTCTGGAAATACGTAACCTTGCTTTGCCTGCTGCGCCACTCGCAGATGCGCCTGATTTCTCTCTGGAACCCGACGCTTTTTACGGCGCTGTTCTCACAATGCGGCGAATGGCTTGCATCGCTCGCCGATGATCTCGAAAACGGCACCTGTCGCCCGGCTTTTTTATCTGCGTCTGAACTGAATGACCCGGCTCTGCTGCTGTATGTGGGCAAGCCTTTGCCTGGCCGCGGGAAAGCTCTTATCGAAGCGTTCAGATTGTTTGAAAATGGTGACCGCGTCGGTTTTACCCGGCAGCTCTGGCCGAAGTTGGCATTGATTTCGAGCTGGTCGGAGGCAGAAGCCGGCGCCGGGGCTGAATATCTGCGCAGCTTTTTCCCTGACGCGGCATTTCAGACAAAGGGGCTGCTGGCGACTGAGGGCCCGGTAACCATACCGATGGTCGGGGCACCGGCACCGGTTCTCGCTGCAAGGTCGGCATTCTTTGAATTTGAAGAGGGTGAGACCGGCGTGGGCGCAATCAGACTGGCGCATGAGCTGGTAAGCGGGCAGCGCTACCGGGTGCTGATGACCACTGCCGGCGGTCTCTACCGTTATCGCCTGCATGACATTATTGAAATGCGCGGCTGGTGGCGGAATCTGCCCTGTCTGGCCTTTGTCGGCAAAGAAGCTTTCGTATCTGATCTGGTTGGCGAAAAGCTCAGTTCGGCTCAGGTAAAAGAGGTCGTTGCCCGGCTTGCGGCAGACTTTGCCGGCAGCTGGCTGGCGCCAGAAAAGCCTGAATTGCCGGCATTGCCGTATTATTGTCTCTTTCTTGCCGGTGCCGCAGGGGCTTGTAAGATCACAGATGCTGACTGTCGGCAGCTCGCCGGGAGTATCGATGCTGCTTTCTGTGAGAATATTCATTACCGCTGGGCCCGTGAAGCCGGGCAGCTAGCTCCCCTCAAGGTTGTTGCTCTGGCAGCCGCCGGTGTGGCTGCGAATGAAATCCGGCTGCAGCGGCAGGCAGGGCTGGGGCGAACCCTCAGTACAGCAAAACCGGGGGTTCTTGATAAAACCTCCGGCTGGCTTGACTGGCTGCAGAATCGCGGTCTGCTTTAATCTTCGACGCGGTTGCGGCGTTCTTCGAGCGTTCTGATATCGAGTTTTCGGCCCATGACCGCAATCGCGAGTTTGAATTCGCGCTGATTGCCTGACTGATCGGCGGCAGTGACCTTGAGCGAATATTCCGGGTTGATGGCGCCGCTGTCATCGACGTTTTCGAACCTGAACACATGCTCGATCGGGTCGAGCATTGCAGTTGGCGAAATCGAGGCGTTTTTCACGACGCCCGCTTTGTCGGTCAGCTCGTAAGCGAGTGACTGAATGCCGAACGATTTGTCGGGCTTGTAACCGTTGATATTGTCTAATGCCCTGATGTAGAAGACCAGACGGTTGTTCTGCTGGCAGACAAAGCCTTTCTGGCTGTCGTCGGTAATGGTCGAAACCGCGTCGGGGCCCTGCAGGTAGCGATCGAACAGGGCGTTTATATCGCCAAGGTCGGTCAGCTGGTGGGCGGTGCTGATTTCGCTTTCTTTGCCGAGATAGGGCACGTCGCCGGTCGAATAATCTTCTTTGAGGCCGGCGGCGCCAAATTCAGAGAAACCGGCGGCAACGTTCTTTTTTGTGCCATAGATATGGCAGCGATTGGTGCGTGTATCGAAGACGACCACCTGAATTTCGGGGCCGATTTCGTCTTTAACTTTGAGCTGTTCGACATTGCTCCAGCGTGATTTATCGATGCCGTCGGCACTTACCTGATCGGGCAGGTCGCCCGGGTTGAGTTTGGCGCCATCAGCCGGGTTGAAGGCAAATTCGGTCGAGCCGGCGTCAGGATTGGCCGTTTCGGCGATTTTGCTCTCACCGACGGCATTCTTAACAGCTTCGTGCTGCTCGATGGCGTTCCCGGCAGAATCTTTGCTGATGGCAATAACCTTGAAAATCGGCTCAGGGGAGCTTTTACCCGAGCCTTCGTTGCATTCGTGCCAGGGGCGTGGCTGTTTGATGGTAAGCTTGCCGCTGATTTCAGTGGTGGCACCGGCCTTTTTGCCGGTGGAACCGTTGATCTGATTTGCGGCGCCGATACTGAGGTTAGCGACTTCGGCTTTTTTCCAGGCCCAGCGGGTTTCGTGTCTGAAGCTTTTGAAGCTGGGTTTGCCCTCGGTGTTGTCGAGGTCAGCGAGGCCGACGTTTTCAGACTTCAGCTGGCTGATGTTCGGGCAAGCTGCGGCACTGTATTCGTAAAGGGGGTAGGTGTAGTAAACCTGCAGATCGAGGCGGTCGGCACCCTGCGCGAGCGCGACATCGCCGATCTGGGTCGAAAAGGCCTTGTCGATGAACGGGTTGGTATCGAGCAGTTTCATTTTAAAATCGAAGGTGGTCGGGCCGGTGGGCTGAAAAAACTTGTCGGCGGCAGTGATCTTGAAGTCTGAAGCGATCGGGCTTTTGTTATCGTAAACGATGAAATCGGTAGAACCGGCTTCGGTCGCCGGTTTGACAAGCTTGATCATGACTTCTTCACTGCACATGCGATTGCCGTCGGGCAGCCAGACTTCACGGATTTCGGCCTTCTCTGGCACCACAACGACGCCGCTGGCATTGCGAACTTCGGGCTGGGTGACGACGCGCTTCGATGACTTCTTGTAAACTGCTTCTTTCCAGGCCCAGAACATGTTACTGACTTCGTAGCCGGCGCCAGGTGACCAGACTTTCAGCTGAATGCGTGATTCATCGGGGTTGCCATTAAAACTCGGGGTATTGAAGGTGACCTGAAAGTCGGGCCCGGGGGTACCGTCTTCGCCGGTCGCACTCCAGATGATAGCCGGGTTTGACTGCACTTCGATTTCGGCACCTGGGTTGCCGGTGCGGATAAAAGCTTTGTAATCTGTAGGTTGCAGATCGGTGATTTTCATTTCGAGTTCTTCGATCAACAGGCCTTCTGCACTGATAACGCAGGCTTCGTCACCTTTACGGTAGACGGTAAGCATTTCGGGCGGCGCGTCGGCGGTAATCGGTATCTGTTGCGTCATCCAGCCAACATTCGGAAAATTATTGTCGATGGCGCTGGTTACCGGTGTATCTGACATTGATACTATTTTGGCCACGCCGGTATCCGGGTATTCGTTCGAAGTGCCGCCGAGCGTGGTTAGTTTGCCCTGCTGCCCGGCTTTGACGAACCCTGAAAAAATCATATAGGCGCCGCCGATCGAGGGCAGAAAACTGTTGCCGGTCGACATGCCGGTTTCGCGCGCAAATGCTTCCTGAATGCTGCCACGGTTGCCCTGCACGGTGAAAAAATCGGCCATGGCCTGAATCGGGAAATAGCCATAGCCGTTTGGTGAATCCGTGCCGCTTTCGAAGGCGATGCCGGCTTTGGTGCACCACTCGTATTTGTCTTTTTCAAGGGCGCCGCCAGTGTTGTGGGCGGCCGGATCCCAGACGACCTTGAATTGCGCCGAGGTGCCCTGTGGAACCACATAAAAGAAAGTGTTACCGTCCTGCACCAGTTTCATGCCACTTGCGGCAGCATTTATCGGCACGATTGCAGCGCATGGCTCGGCAGGCAGCGAGCAGGCCAGAAGAGCCGGCACCGTCATGGCAATCATAGCGATCGCAGCAAAGATTTGTTTTCGAAACATACTTCCTCCCTGGTACATCAGTTTTCCCTGGTCAGTTTAACGGTTTTGATCATTTCTTCCTTGCGGGTTTCCATTTTGCCACGGTTAAGGGTGGCCTCACCGAGAGCCTTTATTTGAGCCGAAATCACCAGTTGCCGTTCACCTGGGTTAGTAAAGGCGCTGATGACCTTGAAATCGGTTACCGCAAATTTGCCGGTGCTCGAATCGACACTGGTGGCTTTCCATGGAAACTTCGTCGTATTGCAGTCAGAAAAGAATTCTTTGATGGCCTGCGGGTTGCCGGTGCCGGCAGCATTGAGGTTACTGCCGGCGATGATGCCGCGAAAAGGGCAATAGCCGAGTGACAGCACCCCGGCATCGCAGGC
>JAKQKW010000045.1 GCA_029560455.1 Candidatus Rifleibacteriota bacterium | reverse complement strand
GAACTGCCGCGCAAGGTCATCGAAGACAAGATCGAGGCCAATTACGAAAACGGCGTTCTGACCGTAACTGCTGAAATCGACAAGGCCGCTCCCGCACCAGAAGATGCCGGTCGCAGCATAAAAATCAATTAACCGACTTATACTTGCCTTAAACAAAAGGAGTTGCTTCAAACCAATGAAGCAACTCCTTTTTAATTCTGTGTTTTCGCAGGCCAGAACTTAATCGTCAGCCGCTTCTGCGAAAATAGACCACTTCGCCTTTGCGGCCAGGCAGATAGATAACATCAGGATACCTGGGATGGGCAGAGAAAACTGTTCTGGCTGTCTCGTATCTGTCTGAAATATATGCCCGGACCAGCAGCAGGCCGGCGATGAAACCACCGATATGCGCCCAGAAAGCGACATTCGACAGGCTGATTCCGACAAGAGAAAATGTTCCGGAAAAAAGCTCGCCGATGAACCAGAACGGCAGATAAAGCACTGCCGGAATTTTCCAGATATCGATGAAAAATAAAATCGGCACCAGAACATTGATTTTTGCATGCGGGAAAAGATACAGATAAGCCCCCATCAGACCGGCCACTGCCCCGGAAGCGCCAATCAGAGGCGTTGTCGAGTCAGAGAACAGCAGCAGATGGGTCAGGCCGCCGATCAGGCCGCTGGCAAGGTAGAGAGTCGCGAAACGCAGGTGCCCAAGTCGGTCTTCGACGTCGTCGCCGAACAGCCAGAGGGTCCAGGAATTGGCCAGCAGGTGCAGCCAGCCGCCGTGCATGAACATACTGGTAAAAAGTGTAATCAGAGCACCGGCCTGATCGCCAAAATACCAGGCGTATTGCGGGTCAGTGAATCTTGCCGGCACCAGACCCCAGAGATAATAAGTCTGAATCAGCAGTTTTTCCGGCAGCCAGAGATGAAAGAAAAATACAAGAAAGTTCAGGCCCAGCAGCAGCCAGGTTACCAAAGGGGTACGTGTGGGTTGTAGATTGTCACTTATCGGAATCATTGTCTTGCCCCTTTCTTAACTGGTTTTTATGAGCGGCCCCCCGCAGTTGTTCCTGCGGGGGGCCGGTTCGAGAGGTATGTTAAGAGGCTGGTAACGCCGCGTCAGTTGATCTTTACGTCGATGGTTCTCGGTTTGAGAGCTTCGGCGCGGGGCAGAAAGATCGAGAGCACGCCGCTTTTCAGCTCGGCTTTGATCTTTTCGCTGTCGACGCTTTCGCTGAGTTCGAACTGTCTGAAGTAGTTCGACGGTTCAAATTCTCTGATCAGATAGCTGGT
>JAKQKW010000264.1 GCA_029560455.1 Candidatus Rifleibacteriota bacterium | reverse complement strand
TTAATAGTGCGGCGGTTTTTCGTCGTGGGGGATGGTTTCGTCGATTGGCGACGGGGTGGTTTTCGGCTGCAGCCGGGAGATTTCCTTGTGGCAGCGGTCGAGCTGCTTCTGCTGATCGACGATCACTTCGTTGAGCTCTTCAACGAACTTTTCGAGGTAGGCGAGGCGTTTTTCAATTTCGATAATGCGGTTTTCCATGGTGTGATTCCTGTTGTTACAGCCAGTTGCGACGTCTGAAGTAGACGAGCATGCCGAGCGCGACCGAGATCATGATGACCCAGACGCCAAAGTAGCCCCATGGCCACTTCAATTCAGGCATGACCTCGAAATTCATGCCGTAGACGCCGGCAATGAAGGTGAGCGGAATAAAAATCGTGGCAATGATCGTCAGGGTGCGCATGATTTCGTTCATGCGCAGGCTGATATTTGAGATGTAAAGGTCGTAAACGCCGATCGAAACTTCGCGCAGGGTTTCTGAGGTTTCGAGAACGTGTACGGTGTGGTCGTAGATATCGCGAAAATAAATGCGGCTTTCCGGTTTGATGATCGGCGATTCGGCACGCAGCAGGGCCGCGGCGATCTCGCGCAGCGGCCACGAAATTTTGCGCATGTAGAAAAGCTGCATTTTCAGCTCATGCACGTCGTTGCCGTTAAAGTCATCAGGAGTTTTCAGCAACGTTACTTCCAGTTCTTCTAGCGCCTCGGCAAGGCATTCGAGCACGACGAAATAGTTGTCGATGATGATGTCGATCAGCGCCAGAGCCAGGTAGTCAGAAGCGCAACCGCGCAGCCGCCCGACAATTTTGCGCAGGCGCTCGCGGATTGGGTCGAAAACGTCGCCCGGGTCTTCCTGAAAGGTCAGAACGTAATTTTCGCCAATGATGAAGCTGACCTGCTCGCTCTTGAGCTTGCCATCGTCGGTGATGTCGATCATTTTGATGATCACGAACAGATAATTGTCGAAAGTCTCGAATTTTGGCCGGTGATCGGGATTGAGAATGTCTTCTACAGTCAGCGGGTTGATGCTGAACATCTCGGCTGCAGCTTTGAGCATCTCGACGTCTTTGAGGCCGTAAAAGCAGAGCCAGGAAATATAATGATTCTGCCTGATGGCCCGCAGTTCGGTGATGTCGGTGATTTCCTTCTCGTGGTATTCACCGGCGTCGTATTCGATCAGCTCGACAATTGTCTCGTTAACGCGGTCGGGGGAAAAATTGGCGATGGTTCCCTGCGGCTTGCCGGCTTTCGACTCGGCGATGCCCTTTTTGACAAATGGCAGCATGTTTGACCTCCCGCGTTGATTACTGGCCAATGCTACCACATTCGGCGATTTTGATTGTATAAAATTTGCGGCGGCTCTATAATTGACAACAAGATGATTTCTTTAAGAGGAGCCAGAACAATGCCCGAGAACACTAATCGCGAACGCGATCTGGTTTTGTCACCCAATGAATACTGTCTGATTTCAGACCAGACCAAAGGCCATATTGTCGTCTATGTCGGCCCCTACAAGACGAGCCTGGCAAATACAGACCAGCCGGTGGTTTTCAACGACAAAAACAAACGCTTTGAGCGGGTCACTCTTGAACAGGCGATCTCGGTGTTCGCCACCGCTCCCGAAGGCTGGTATCTGGTATTGAAGAACCCGGCCAAAGACAGCCTGCAGCCGCCGCATTTCGGGTCAAACAGCCTGCCTGAACTTAAAATCGGCCACAAGGTCAACATGCCGGGGCCGGTAAATTTCGCGCTCTGGCCCGGCCAGATGGTGCGCGTCATTCAGGGTCATTATCTGCATCTGAATCAGTATCTCGTCGTGCGCGTCTATGACGAAGACGCTGCCCGCGAAAACTGGAAAAAGGCTGTCGTTAAGCCCCAGTCCGGCACCGCCGAAGAAGCCGTAAAGAAAACTGACGGCATTCCCGAGCTGACGATGGGCAAACAGCTGATCATCAAAGGCACCGAAGTGTCTTTCTATATACCGCCAACCGGCGTTGAAGTCGTGCGTGACGCTGACGGCAACTACCTGCGCGAAGCCGTGACTCTCGAACGTCTCGAATACTGTATTCTGCTCGACGAAGACGGCAATAAACGCTTCATTCAGGGCCCGGCCGTGGTTTTTCCGAGTCCGACCGAAACTTTCATCGAAAAGAACGGCACCTGCAAGTTCAAAGCCATCGAACTCAATGAAATCAGCGGTATCTATATCAAGGTCATCGCGCCCTATACCGAAAACGGCGTAGAACACAAGGTCGGCGAAGAACTGTTCATCACCGGCAAAGACCAGATGATCTATTTCCCGCGCCCCGAGCACGCCATTATCAAATACGGGGAAAGGGAACTGCATTACTCGGTGGCCATTCCTGCCGGCGAAGGCCGCTATGTGCTCAACCGCCTGACCGGCAAAATCAGCCTGATGCGTGGCCCCAGCATGTTTCTGCCCGACCCGCGCGTCGAAGTCATCGTGCGTCGTTTCCTTGAGCCCAAGCAGGTGGCGCTGATGTTCCCCGGCAACCAGGAAGCCCTCGATTACAATACCCGCCTTAAATCCATCGCCAAGGCCACCGGCCGCGATGAATTTCTCACTGAAAGCGACCTGAAGCGTAAACTCGCTGCCGCCCCGGCTCCGGCCATGGCCGTTCGCGAAGCTCCGGCCGAAGGTTTTGCCGGTGATGATTTCACTCGCAGTTCTTCTTTCACGCAGCCGCGCACCATTACCCTCGATACCAAATATGAAGGCGCTGTTTCCATAGATGTCTGGACCGGCTACGCCGTGCTCGTCGTCGGCCGCACCGGTGAACGCAAGGTAATCGTTGGGCCGCAGACTGTTCTGCTCGAATACGATCAGACGCTTGAAGCGATGGAACTCTCGACCGGCACACCGAAAACCGACGTGAAGACGATCAAAACCGCTTTTCTGCGCTGCATGCACAACAAGGTTTCTGATCTGATCGAGGCTGAAACCAGCGATCTGTGCCGGGTTCATATCAAGCTTTCATATCGCGTCAATTTCGAAGGCGACCCGGAAAAATGGTTCAACGTCGAAAATTACGTCAAGTTTCTGACCGATCATATGCGCTCTCTGATTCGCGGTGCCGTTAAACAGTATAAAATCGAAGATTTCTATGCCAATAACATCAAAGTCGTTCGTGACAGCATTCTCGGCGTTTCGACGCCCGAAGGCAAGCGCCCGGGCCGCAAATTCGACGAGAACGGCATGCGCATCTACGATCTTGAAATTCTCGATGTGAAAATCGGCGACGAAACCATCGAAAATCTGCTGGTGCAGGCACAGCATTCAGTGGTTAAACAGAATCTCGCCGTTTCTTCTGAAAAACGCAACCTTGAATACGTGCAGCAGAGCGAAAGAATCAAGCAGCAGATTGCCGAAATGAAGTCGCTCACCGCGAAACAGGAACTCGAACTGCAGACCGAAGAAGTCAAGGCCAGTCTGATGCTGAGTCTTGCCAAGCTCGAATCCGAAGTGCAGTCGCAACGCAAGGCTCTTGAAGCGAAGCTTGCCAACCAGGAAACCCTCAATCAGATCGACGAAAACGAACTGGGTCGCAAACGCGGCATCGCAGACTTTGAAACAGAAGTCGCCCAGAAGAAGCTGCAGCTTAGACTCGACGAACTTAAAGCCGAAGTTGCCGGCGTTGTAGAACGGGCTGGCGCAGTATCGCCTGACCTCGTCGCCGCTCTGCAGTCTTTCAGCGACAGGGCTCTGGCTGAAAAAATGGCCGAAAGCATGGCTCCGCTCGCTATTCTTGGTGGCAAGAGCATCTCTGAAGTCTTCGCTCAGTTGCTCAAAGGCACTAACCTTGAATCGGTTCTCAAGCCCAAAACCGCTGCTGCCTCAGGCAAGCCTGAACTGCCCGGCCGCTGAGGATTTTCTGGTTGTGTAAAAATTGAACAGAGAAAAAACCGCGTGATCAGATTGCCTGATCACGCGGTTTTTTCTACCGATCCTGTGCCGGTGATTTATTCGGTAACCTTTACCGGCGCAAGGTCCAGAGATTCTGCCAGTTGCGCAATTGTGGTTCTGCGCAGTTTCGCTCCTGATTTTTCGAGCAGGTCGAGAGCTACCACAGGAATGCCCATCTTGCCGGCCACTTCTTCCTGGGTGAGGTTCAGACATTTTCGCCATTCGCTGACAAGTACGTGTCCATCATCTTCGAGGTTCATGTGACTCAGATTTGCTCCTTCGATGCTGGCTGTCGATGCTTTGATCAAATCGAGAAAAACAGAATAAGGAAGAACCGCATAATCATGACCATTCTTCGAAACCTTTTTATGATCAACCTCTTTTCTCTCCATAAGTCCGCCTCCCCCATTTTACAGCTCTTTTATGTTTGTGAAATAATGTTACAAATGATACCGACAATAGACCAGCAAAAATTATACCCATTTGCCCGGTTTGAAATGCCCTGCCGGCATTGTGACGGTTCTTGCAGTTCTTAAATGGTCTTATCGTGAAAAATGCCACATAAGGCCGGGTTTAATTGTTGGTGAAATGACAACTGCATTGCCGTGGCCAGAAAAACAGTGCGACAAAAATGTCGTCTGTCTGGTAAAAATACGACGACAGGGAAAAAATCCTTTACGTAAATATGTAAAATATTTTTGCGGGGAAAAATTCCCGGGCGGCTGGCGGGCTTATTGTGCTGGCAGGTGTTTTTTAAAGTTTTCGGCCTGCTCGAAAATCTCTTTGTAGACTTCGTCACGGTCTACCGGGGGGTAATCGTTTCTGGCCAGCAGAATAATCAGATCGACCTTGAGTTCAGCTTTGATGTCGTCTCTTTTGCTCCAGTCTGTGTATTTTGCCTTGTCATCGACGACCTTTTTAACCTCTCTGGCCAGTGCCAGCAGCTTGTCTTCCGGGTAAACAAAGTCATATTTTACAGCCAGTGCTTTGAGAATGTCGTAGAAGGCTTTTTCTTCAAAGTTTATG
>JAKQKW010000259.1 GCA_029560455.1 Candidatus Rifleibacteriota bacterium | reverse complement strand
CCGGCGGCAATCAGGTCGGCAACTTCGTTCACCAGAGTTTCGACATGAAACGGGCCTTTGCCCATGGCTCCGCCCTGAATGTGAAAAACATGGTTGCCAAAGTCTTTGAGAACCCGGTCAGGTTCGAGACTCGCATCCATCAGAGGCTGCAGGGCGGGCTTGGCAGCGGTGGGTTTGATGGTCTCGCCAAGATACTCACGAAAAGCCTGGGGCATGATATGGTATGCATCAGAAACGATCTTGGTGTGAATCTTGCTGCCCCACGCATATACATTTGCTGAACCAGCCAGAATTAAAGCAACAGCTATAAGCAATACTCGTTTGGCGCTTTTCATTTTTCTGGTTTCCTTCTGTGGACTTATATGAAAATTATAAGAAAAATCGGTACAGTCCGCCAGATAAAATGAAAAAAATCAGGAAGTTTTATTTTCAGGTTCTTTAGCCGGCTCTGATACCGGTGAAACCTGGGTGAAGTCGATGGCAGGCGCTTCGACCGGGCGTCGGCGCTTTTTGAGCTTACGGGCCGGGCGGTGCCGTTCTGAATGTCTGGGTAACTGCTGCGCTCCCGCTTCATCCAGTGAGGGGTTGTTGCGGCAAATTCGGCAAAATCAACAACCAGTCTTTTTTCGATCTGGTTCGAAACATCGGTAAGTCTTTCCTGCATGACATTGTAGCGGTCCATGACGAACTTGCGCTGGTGCTTGTTCTCTTCTTTGAGAGTGGCAATCTCTTCATGCAGATCGAGCAGGACGATGAGAATCGGCAGAATGATAAGGGCTACCACCATGTAAGTGTCGGCTTTTTGACGCATCAGCATCGAAAGAATCATCGCCAGCCAGAGACCCCAGAGCCATCTGTTAATTCTCATTTACTACTGCCCTTTTCCGAGATAATTCTGTCGATGACGTTACAGGCATCATCTTTACTCAGCCCGCTCAGCAGAAAGGTCTTCTGCTTGCCTGTCTGCCCGCGGGTCTGAATGACCATTTTCTTCGGCAGACCGAATATTTTCGCCAGAGCTTCTACTAAAGCGGCATTGGCCTCTCCGTCAACCGGAGGGGCCTTCACTCTTATTCTACATCGTTCCTGTTGTATGTCAACGATTTCTGTTCGTGACGATCGTGGGATCGCCAGAACCATTATCAGTGCGCCATCTGCGCTTTCCCTGATGCAGTCAGCCGCTTTCATTTCTTCAGGCAGCTTTGGCTACCGGTTCTGAGATACGACCGAATACCGGAGAATCCTCGTTGACCATGGATAGATATGATTCGAGAACCGTGCGCAGTTCAACTTTGAGCATGCGTTTCTGCTTTTTGAGCTCACGAATTTCTTTGGCAATCATTTCTGATTCGCTGCGTGCTTCATCGAGAATGCGTTCAGCCTGCAGTTCAGCTTCTTTTACGATCAGCTCAGCCTGCTTTTCGGCATTGTCCTTCATTTCGCCAGAGGTTTTCTGAGCCGAAATCAAGGTCTGTTTCAGAGTCTTTTCGAGTTCCAGATAGTCTTCCATCTGGCCGGTAAGGCGCTGAGCCTGGTCTTTGAGCGACTTGTTTTCAGCGTAAACAGCTTCGTATTCACGGCCGACCTTTTTGAGGAAGCCGTACACTTCGTTTTCGTCGAGACCG
>JAKQKW010000254.1 GCA_029560455.1 Candidatus Rifleibacteriota bacterium | reverse complement strand
CATAAAGACGACATCTGACCAGAGCATCTGTTCGCCAGTGCCTGCGGTGGCTTTTCCGCTGGTGAGTTTAAAATGACGACTGCCGTAACCAAGTATTTTATGGAGTATGAAGCCATGAGCGCGCAAAAAAGAATCGATTTCTGCGAAAAGCGGCTGGTTTTTATAAAGCTCAACCCATGCCACTTCGGTGTGTATTACCAGAACATCTTTAAGCAGCTTCCGGGTGGCACCCTGCAGCGCCTGCAGTTCTGCTCCCTGGATATCCATTTTTATGTATTCAACAGGAAAATCGATTTCTTTGATGTCGTCGAGCCGGTGGGTAGCAACTTTTTCGACAGAAACGATCTGCAGATGCTCTGAAAGGTTCTCGAAGAGGTCAAGAAGCTTGAAATTAGGCTCGAAAAGAGATGCGGTCATCGAGTGGTTTGTCAGATAGAAGTTTTGATTGTCGCCATTCCCGATAAAATAGGGCAGAAAACGCATACCACTTTTCTGATAGCTCAGGTTAAGGCGCTCGCATTCTTTGGCAACCGGTTCAAAACCTACAACTCTGGCATAACCTCTGTCGCTGATACTGCAGTACTCTTTTGGCATGCCCTGGAGCATCATGGCGCCGATATCGAGAATGCCTATTTTTTCAAGATATCCGGCTGCTGCGGGTTGCTGATTCAGAAGGTCTATAAGCGAAAACATAAGCTCTCCTTAAAGGTATTCCTGTTGCATTTTCTGGTTTAGTTCGGTGCACCTGTGCCCCGGCAATAATATCACATTTTTTACTAGGTCAATATGGGTAGGAGAGTTAAAATTAACACAACGGAAGCAAAATCCGGTTTCGAAGATTTGGTGCACAGGAGTCATATATGAATTTCCGGTCGATGTTTCTGGCAGCAGTTCTGGTGATTTGTCTGGTATTACCGAAGAATGCCTTCGGGGCAGAACTTTATGAAAGTGACAGCCTGCCGTCGGCGCTGAAAGAGACAGTGGTTCATCTTCTTGCTGACAATTTTGATGATTCTGATGAAAACTTCAGGTTTATTAAACTGGCAAATGGCTCATATATCATTTTCACGGAGGGCGGAATCTACTCTCTGACAGAAAAAGAACCGCCGGTCATGAAAGATCTCTACCGGACAGCCGAAAGAATAGAGTTTATGCAATTGCTGTATGACAACAGCGGCGAGATGGGACTGGTATGTGCGCATCAGAATATGCGTGCCGGCATAATCTCAGAAAGCTATGTCATGCTGCAGATTGATAAAAAGGCCTATTTCTCAAAGGTCTGCTATCCTCTTTACACTTTTCAGTATGATTCAGAAGCCGGCGGAAACGGCATCGATGAAGGTGAGAGGGTTGAGTCTATTTCGCTTCTCGATGAACACAGCGAGGAAGATCCCATGATCGGGTTCAATGTCGAGTGTTGTAAGTATGCCAATGGCAGCAGCTGGAAAGAACTGGTTGTATTCCGAAAAAACGGGGATGTTTTCCAGCTTCTGACCAGGCGAAAACTGCTTCGTTGAGTAAATATTTAATAATCTTTTCCCGCGCGCTGCCCGTTTATTGTGAAAAATTTGGTCGGTACCCTTGTGGGTTTTTCGAGGGCCATTATAATTAGACGCAATATAGCTTTGTTTTATGTGATCTTTTAGAAAATGCCTTTGACAAACTTCATGAAATCGTAAAATTCTTCTCTAAAAGTATTGCGGAAAGCAAAACTATCAGTAGAATTAAATGAAAGCTCGCCGGTACCCCGGTGGGTTTGTCGGTTAAACAGAATTTGTGTCCGATGTTTCCAGAAGGAGAAAGAATATGAGAAAGAAAACGCTTAGAGTTCTCAGTAGTCTGATGTGTCTCTTCTTTCTGGCCAGCCTGTTTCAGGCACCTCTGATGGCGGCGGTTGAAACCATCCCAGTCAGAGTCGGGAACCAGACGTTGAACGTCACCCCGGGCCAGTGGGTATCGGTGCGCTCAGGCACCCAGATCACCCATTACAATGTGCGCTTTGTCGATGGCAAACCCGTTGCCCTCGAAATGAGCCAGTACACCAAGCTTATTTTTGGTGATGCCGGCGTTGCCGGAAGTGCCGGTTCGGTAGCTGATGATGTTGCTCAGGCTGGTTCTACCAAGCCTTCAACTGGCAATTCCTCAACCACCAAGCCTTCTGGCAGTTCAAATCAGAGCTCAGGCTCAAACGTTTCAAATTCGCAGAGCGGTTCCAATGTCGCTGCTGGCTCAACTGCAGATGACGTTGCTGCTGCCGGCTCTACTCAGAGCTCAGGCTCAAAAGTTTCCAACTCTCAGAGCAGCTCAAATGTTTCAGCTGGTTCGGTAGCTGATGATGTTGCCCAGACTTCTGGTGGCAGAACTCCCCAGCCGAGAGACCCCCAGACCGGCCGCTTCATTTCACGCGATGCCGCTCAGGGTAACACCGTAAGTGCCGGTACCGTCGCTGATGACGTTGCCGCTGCCGGTTCAACCTCAACCGGTGGTAATGCTCAGTCTCCCGTTTCATCTTCTCAGGGTAATGCAGTAAGCGCCGGTAATGTCGCTGACGATGTTGCTGCCGCTGGCTCGCTTGCCGACGACGTGGCAGCCTCTGGTCAGTCTTCAAATGTTTCAACCACCAAGACCACCACAACTACCTCTGAAACCACAACCAGAACCTGGGATCCGGCAAGACACCCCAGAGATCCGCAGACCGGCCGCTTCATTTCACACGAAGAAGCTATCAAACGCGGTCTGATGGACCCGCCCGCCGGTGGCTCGGTTGCTGATGACGTAGCCCAGTCTGGTTCTTCTTCTCAGAGCTCACAGAGTTCTCAGACCGCCGGTTCAACCGCTGACGATGTTGCCGCTGCAGGCTCAACTGCTGACGACGTGGCCGCCGCCGGTTCTACCGCCGATGACGTAGCCGCCGCTGGCTCAACTGCTGACGACGTAGCTCAGGCCGGTGCTGCCGGTGCCGGTTCAGTTGCTGATGATGCCGCTCAGGCTTCTGGCAACAAAGCCACTGTTGGTGATAAATTCAGAGCCGGTTATGAAACTGGCAAGGGTATGACCAACCAGGGTATCCAGAACGTAAAAGACAGCCTCAAATCAGGTTTCAGCGCCAAGAACATTCTTATCACCGCTGGTATCACCGTAGGTGTTGATCTGGCTACCCAGATCATGCGCGGCGAAAAACCCAGCATGAAGAAAGCCCTCAAGACCGTATGCAGCGCCGAATTCGCCGGTGGCGTCGGTGGCGCCGTTCTCGGTGCAGCTGCAGGTTCATTCTTCGTTCCGTTCCTGAGCGCAGTGCCGGTTGTCGGTGGTGTTCTCAGCGCCCTTGCCCCGTCGTTTGGTTCAATCGTAGGTTCTTCAGTCGGTGCCTATGTCGCCGGCGATCTGAAGAATGGTAAATTCTCGATTCGCGAAGCTTTCAAGAGAATTGACTGGGTTGGTGTAACCGGTCAGGCTATCGGTTCTACCGCCGGTGCCGCTCTTGGTTCGTTCCTCGGCCCCGTGGGCACAATCGTCGGTGGTATGGTCGGTGGTTACCTCGGTAACTGGGCCGCTCAGAAAATCGCCGGCATGTTCCGCAAGGATGGCCCGGCCAATATGCCCGAAATCGCAATGCCCACCGGTTCTGGCGTACCGGTTGGTGGTGGTGTGATCACCATCGGTGGCGATGAATCTACCCCCGCTCCGACTGCCAGCCAGAACGATACAGTTACCATAAGCGGTGAAGTTGTTGGTGACTATGAATCAGAAGTTGCACTTGCCTACAGCAAATACCAGGAACTCTACAAACTCTATAACGAAATGCTGCGCCAGGGTCGCCAGGACGACGCTCTCAAGGTTGCCGACGCGATGAATGCCGCCAAGAAGGAATATGATTCTCTTCGCACCAGCAAGTAAAGGGAAGTAAGTTTCCGTAATCTCTAAGCGTTAAGTTGAAATTTTGGGCCCGGTTTTCCGGGCCCTTTTTCTTTTGCCTGATTCTGGTCGCTTCGGCAGACTTGGCGACCGGAGGAAAACTCAGAGTTTTCTTATGATTACCAGGGTGACGTCGTCGGGGTAAGGGCCGGGAACTCTGAAAGAGTCAAGTTCATGCATCATTTGACGCAGGGCCTTATCAGCCGGAGTCTTTTCGCGCATCAGTCGTTCGAAACTGTCGCTGAAGCGGTTGTAGCCGTACATATCGCCGGTAGCGTCGCTGCATTCTATGATGCCGTCAGAATAGAGTATCATGGCATCACCGGATTGCATTACGCGGGTTTCGATTTTACTGCGGCGCTTTTTCATGGCGCCGAGGGGCATGGTTGGCAGTTCAATTTCTTCTGAACGGTCTTCGGCGGCTTTGTAAAATCTCGGGTATGACTGCCCGGCGTTGTCGACTTCGATTTTGCCGGTGGCGGGGTCGAGAACGATCGTCACAAGAGTCATGAACTTGTGGCGCGGCTTGAGTTCGCGATTGAACAGGGCGTTGAGCATGTCCATGACGCCGACCGGAAACAACTTGCCGTCAGCGGCAGCGTAGTTTACCGTGGCTTTGGCCATGGCCATCGCCAGAGCCGCCGATATGCCATGACCAGTGACATCGCCGAGAACCATTGCCAGGCGGCCGTCGTTGAGCCTGACGCAGTCATGGTAGTCGCCGGCCAGGTCGGTTGCGGAAGTGTTGAAAAATGCTATGTCGTAACCTTCAGGAACGATTGCTGCGCTGGGAAGCAGGCTTTCCTGAACGATGCGGCCATATTCAAGTTCTTTAAGCTCGCCGATAACCTTGTTAAAGGCGTTCGCCAGAGCGCCGAATTCGTCATCGCGGCGGAACGGAATGCGAAAATCCTGGCGCCGCTCTCTGATGGCGGTTATACCTGCGTTCAAGTCACCGACCGGCAGAATTATCAGTCTGGTAATCAGCATGGCGCCTAGCAGAGAGATAATCAGGGCGAAAATGCCGCCGGCCATCAGGCGCCATTTGAAAGGCTCGAGCGCCAGCAGACGTGCCGGCTGCGAGATTAGGTGCATAAAAACGTGCGAGTTTATATTTTTTTCGGGTTTACAGGTCAGCCACCATTTCTGCCCGGCGGCTTCGATTTCACGGAAAAGCACCCGGTTGGTGCGAAAGCTGGTTACTGCAGCCTGCAGCAGTTTGTCGACCGGCAGAAAGCTATAGTCAGGAAAAACCCGGAAGCTGCTGAAATGATAGTTCAGCTCGGTTGCCAGCTGCAGAGTATCGCTGCTGATCCGGGATTTGCCGAGAGTTTCTTCGACCTGTTTGAGGTAGATTTCGAGAAGCTGGTTGGTCTGGCACATGAAGCCGGGGCCGCTTGCAATTTCAGGGTAGACATCCCAGAACCAGGTGGTCGGAAAGGTTCCCATGTGGAAGTGCCACTGGCGGCCGCGCAGCCGCATGATAGTCGCCATGCCGATTTCGTCTGTCGACATTACCGATTCGCTGACAATTTCGGCGGGTGAAACCCTGGCTGCGGCAGCCGGGCTCATTCTATGAGGGGAATGCAGTTTGATGGTCATGCGGCTGAGGATATCCATGGCTTCGGCAACACCGTGAACCTGGCGGTCATCAGTAGAAAAGATCGTCTGACCGTCACCGTCTCTGACTTCGAGGCGTGCAAGGAATCTTGGCAGGGAGTGCTTTTTGAGGTGGCGCTGGAACATTTCTTCTGAGGGCGGTTCGGTGAGAAGGGCCTGGCGCAGATCGCGACCGAGTGCCTCTGACTGGGCTATGCGGATGTTATACATCTTTTCGAGTGGTTCCACGGCCGAGATAGATTCGGCAATTACACTGTTTTCGATGACTTCATGCCGGTCGGCAAGTGAAGTTGCACCGATCAGAACCGAAAGCAGAACCGGAAAAACAGAGGCCATAGAGAATAACCCCATAAGGCGGTAGCGGATTGACAATGAATCAAGCCATGCGGCGACGGCTGCCCCGGGTTTAATACCGGCAAAAGCGGTCAGGTAGAGAATGAAAGAGATGAGCAGCATTATTTCTGCAATGAGCAGCAGATAATCGGCCCAGACGGGGCGCCCGGTCTCAGCTTCGCTTATGGGCATTACCCGGCACCAGAAGCTGCCGGTTTCGTCTTCCTGGAACAGCCAGATGTGATCGAAGGCTTCAGTGTGGTTCTGGCTGTTAATTCTGGCTTTGATATGGGCGGCGGCAGTCTGGTCAGCCGTGAGGCCATCCGGCGGGAAATACTGACCTGTTGCAGGCGTGCCGGCGCCGAATATCTGGCGATCGGTTGCAATTCTGGCGAAACGACCAAGAAAATCGGGAAACCCGGTGGCGATGATAAAAACTCCGAGCCCGTCGGGCCAGCTGTTCCAGTAATAGAAATAGTCTGCTTCGCCGAATTTGTAGCGTTTCTGGGTGCCCCGCGAGGCACTCATAAGTTCGAGTCGGTGCCCTGAGCCGAAATTGTCGAGCAGTGACTGGTGCACGCGTCTCTGTGCTTCTTCAAAAGCTGTTCCGGTCTGGTTGAGATCGGCCATGATGCTTTCGAACAGAGGGGTTTCAGACGCCGTGGCGTTAAATGACTTCTGCAATTTCATGTTCTGGTAAAAGAATGCTTTTACCGGAACCCTGAATGTATCTGAAGCCATAATTACGGCTTCAGCCAGGCGCTTGCCATCGATGCCACCGTTTCTGGCAGCGGCAACAAGAGAAGTTATCCGGTTGAAGACGTAAGATTCGTCGGAGGTGGCGGCAATCAATGGATCAAGGCTACATTCGAGGGTTTTCAACAGGTATCTTTCGTGTTCACGCTGCAGCTTTTCGGCGGTCTGTGATGCGGTCAGTGAAACGAACAGCAGGAGAATGCCGGCAAAAATAAGGCTGAGCCGGCCGAAAGATGCAGAAAGATGTTGTTTGTCAGCTGACATGCTTATCTGCCTCCGACTGGCGTTTCAGGGCAAAGATCGAGATATCGTCAGACTGCCGGTTGTCACACCAGATTTTGAATCTGGTTTCAAGGGCCTGTACCCAGCCTCTGGCGTCGCTGCTGGCAGTAGCGACCGCCCATTCTTCGATACCATCAAAGCCTATAGTTCGCAGCTGGCGATTATAAGCTTCGAGAAAGCCGTCTGTCATGCACAGCAGGCCATCGCCGGGATTCATGGTGAATCTGATCGATGTTGCAGAAGTCTGGCGTGCAATGCCGAGCGGGTAGGCCGGCAGACCTTTCCAGGTGCAGGTGCCATCAGTCGAGACTTTTAGCGGATAGATATGCCCCTTGGTTACCAGTTCGACTTCGTGATTTTCGGGATTGAGAACGCCGCAGATAATGCCCATGAACATGCGTTCGGTACGGTTTTCGCGCAGCATGTTGTCGATCTGATCGACGAGGCTGGCAGGGGTAAGGTTGCCTTTCTGGCTCCAGTGAAAGGTGACGGCACGGGCAAAAGCCATCATCAGGGCTGAGCCAACTCCGTGGCCGGTCAGGTCGCCGACGAGAAACAGCAGATGTCCGTTCGGGAGAAGGAAGCAGTCGAGGCAGTCGCCGCCAAGATCTGAGGCAGACTGTAGCATGCCAAAAACGTTGTAGCCTGCTACTTCTGGGAATTCGCTCGGCACCAGGCCTTCCTGAACGCTGTGGGCGATCTGCATATCGTAACTTTCGGCCATCATGTCGTTAAAGGCGTGAAACAGCTGTGAGAGTTCGTCTTTGCCTGGTGGCACGCTGATGCGGGCCTCGAAATTGCGGGCCGCCAGTGCTTTGATGCCCGATTCCAGGTTGTCGAGCGGGCTGATCAGCTGTCGTGAAATCCAGGTTGCCAATGAAATCAGCAGAATGAGAGCAATGACAGTGCCACTGAGGATGCGGTTTTTCATGCGGGCCAGGGCTTCATCGAGCGGTTGGGCTGAGCTGAAGGCAATGAGGCAGTTTCCCGCCAGTTCAGACGCGGGAATGCACAGGGCAAATCCGTCGATATTGCCGGTTAACCTTCTGAACTGAGCCTTGCCGGTCACGTGCGCAGCTTCGGCGATCTGCAGAACCGCTTTTTGGTGCTGTGTCGACGGAGGGAGCGACCAACGGTAGCCTTTTGGATAAAAGGCCGAGATGGTCATGGAATTGTTTTCAACGCTGACTGGCTGATGGCCGACCGCTTTAAGATAGCGCCTGACGGTGGCGCTGGTCGACAATTCGACCTGAGCAATGGCGGCGGAGCCTTTGGATGCCGGCAACAGCCGGTAAAAAAGCAGCATTTCTGAGTTGCCGGTTCTGACGAACTGCAGCCGGTTCGGGTAATTCAGCAGGGTGCCGAAGCCCATATCGTCTTTGCGAACCATCGAGTCAGAAAACGGGTTGCCGTTATATCTGTGCTCGTCGAGTCTTTCGGGGATATAGCGTTCAACCAGGCGGCGCGACAATGATTTAAAAACCGTTTCGCGGCCCGAAGAAAAATCGGGACTGTTGGAAAAGATGAGGTCGCCGGCAGAGTTGCGCAGGGTAATTCGGGCTTCTGGAAAGGCGGCGGTGATTGCGCTGTTCATCTGTTGGGTTGCCTGGTCTTTGCTGCCGGTTCCGGGGTTTTCGGTAAGGCGAACCAGACTTGCGGAGCTCGATGCCAGATACTTGTTAAAATTCTGCACCATGTTGCTCAGGGTTTCTTCTTTTGCTGCTCTGGTTTTGTTGTTGTGAATCTGGGTGAAGACATCGAGGTTGTCGAGAGTCGTCGAGGCAATGCCGCTCAGTGGTATCAATGACGAGGCAAAAAACATGGTGATAACCAGCTTTTTCAGGCTGATGGCCATGCTGGTGCCGGCGATGGCAAAAAACAGCAGAACCGCGAGAGCGGTTGATGCGATTACAAGTCTGATCAGGTGCAGAGCCCGGGTGAACGGGCAGGGGACTGTTCGAAAGGCGGCAAAAACCCTGCGGGCGCTGCGGGTATTGATGAAGAACCAGTGACGGCCGGCATAAAAACCGGAGTCGACTCCGAGGCGGGAAAGGAAGGAATAAGCCTGACCAGCGAGTGAAGAGCCGTTGTTAACGGTTTCAAGAATGCCGGTCTGAGCCAATGTTGGATCTGACGCGGGAACCTCCGGGCGAAGACGGAAAATCCGGCGTGCTTCTGGTGCTTCGCTGCAGGTGATTATCAGACCGCCGTTGGGGCGGCTGGTCCAGGCGAGCATGCCTTCTTTGTCACCAGAGGCTGTGTTTATTATGGTTTCCGGGTTTTCTCGGATCGAATTGAGGTCTTTCCCGAAGCCGAAGGCAAATTCGAGTTTTTTGTCAAGGCCTTTGCGGGCCTGTGAAACTTTGCGGATATCGGTTTCGCGCAGGCTGGTGAAAAGGTTGCGCATCAGCCACAGGTTGGGGGCACGGGCCGGGGCGGTTCTGGTAAGCTCGCCGCGGGCATCGAACTGGTAGAGGGTCATGTCGAGGCGATTTTTCTGCAGATGGTGGGCCCGGAGTTTTTCGAGATCGATCTGCGGGTTCTCGCTGACCTGGCGCAGTACCGGCAATATGGTGCGGGTAATGAAAAGTTCGGGTTCGGTGGCGGCGGCGATAGTCTCGGTATGTTGCCGGCGCCGGGTCTGCAGATCGTTCTGGCATGAATTAATGCGGGTTTCGAACCATGATTCGAGACCCCATAAAACTGTCGCAAATATGGCAGCGATCATGAAAAACAGCGTGAGTTTTTCGGTCAGGCTGCTGGTTGACTGCTGACTCTGCATAATACCTCTCTGGCCATTATCTCACGTCAGAGCCTGTTTGCCAATCAGCTTTAGAAACGGCAGGTCAAATCGGCTTGCGGCGGATTGGCATGGTCATGCAGCGGCAGCCACCACCACCGCGTGCCAATTCTGATCCGTCAATGGTGATGACGCAGCGGCCGTAGCGGTTGAGGTCGACCTTGTTTTCGACGACATCGGTGGCGTCGATGATGGCAAACCCTTTGCGGTCGAGTTCTTCAAT
>JAKQKW010000249.1 GCA_029560455.1 Candidatus Rifleibacteriota bacterium | reverse complement strand
GCTGGTGGTCGCCAAAGAGGGCAGGAATGTCTATCAGCAGCGCCATGTTGATTTGCTGCTCTCGGTAAGGGAACCGTTTTCCATCGCCATGAGCAATGCAATCAGATATCTGGAATTGTTGCAGCTCAAAGAAGGTTTGGTTGACGAAAATCAGGCCATGAAGACCGATCTGGAGAGAGTTGGTGGAGATCTGGTTGTCGGAGCAGATTTTGGCCTGCGCCGGGTGATGGAAATGGTCAAGACTGTCGCCCGGACTTCCAGCCCTGTTTTGCTGCTTGGGGAAACCGGTACCGGAAAAGAAGTAATTGCGAAAAACATACATCAAACCAGTCCGCGCCGCGATGGCCCCTTTGTTAAGGTGCAGTGCGGCGCCATGCCGGAGTCGCTGCTTGACAGCGAGCTTTTTGGTCATGAGAGAGGTGCTTTTACTGGCGCTGTTTCAGTTAAGAAGGGGCGTTTCGAACGTGCCAACAACGGCACAATTTTTCTTGATGAAATTGGTGAATTAAGTCTGGAGGCTCAGGTAAAGCTGCTCAGAGTACTTCAAGAAAAGGAATATGAGCGGGTCGGCGGGCAGCAAACGCTGACAATTGATGTGCGGGTTATTGCTGCGACTCATCGGAATCTGCTTGAAATGGTGCATACCGGAAAGTTTCGCGAAGATCTCTGGTTCAGGCTTAATGTTTTTCCTATCGAATTGCCGCCGCTCAGACAAAGAAAAGAAGATATTCTGCTGCTGGTGCAATATTTTATGGTGCGCAAATCGCGAGAGCTGAACCTGCCGGTCAGTCAAAGCCTGGCTCCGGGAACCCTTGATCGCCTGCTGCAATATGACTGGCCCGGCAACGTCAGAGAATTGCAAAACGTTATTGAACGCGGTCTGATCATTTGTAATGGCCAGCCAATGGAAATACCTGCCAGCTATTTCCCCGGTAGGGCTGTCAACGCGCCATCTCCAGCAGCGAGGCTGGAAACCCTGGAAAATATCGTCAGAGATCATCTGTGTAAGGTTCTTGCCGCGACCAGAGGAAAAATTGAAGGCCCCGGCGGTGCCGCCGAAATCCTCGCTCTCAATCCCAGCACCTTGCGCGGCAAGCTGCGTAAATACGGGATCCCCTTCGGGCACAAGATGTAAAACGTCGGTTTGGCAGAGAAATTGAATCAGCCCTCCTGTCACTTCTTCATTCTTTTTCCGCAACATCTTTGGCATCAGTTATCAGTTCTGCCGCTTCATTGTGAATAGAGGCATTTATCGCTTCCTGATCGAGGTCGTCACCATCTTCTGTTGAATCTGCCCTTGCAATTCTGGGCAGACGCATGCAGCCGTAGCCCAGGAGTGAGACTTTATCCCCGTTTCTGGGGTTTGCACGATATGTCATCTTGTCATCGGGAACAGGGCCTGCGTTAGGATTGCTGACAACGTTTTGCTTTACACCGCACCCACTCAACGGTATTAAAGTCGAATTTAGTAGCGATGGCCACTTGCCCTTTGAAAGGCTCAAGAGCTTCGCCAACCAGCTCTTCGTTAGTGAACGGGCCATAGACTTTAGCGGTATCGAAAAAGGTTACGCCCCTTTCAACTGCCGATCGAACCAGAGCTATCATTTCATTTTTATCGCCAGGCTCGCCCAGAGAAAAATTCAAGCCCATACAGCCAAAGCCAAGGGCTGATTCTTCAAGACCGGTTTTTCCAAGAATTCTTTTTTTCATTTTCGTCCTCCTTTAGCTGTGATTCATCTCATCAACGTTTTCGCTTTATCTAACTAAAGAATATGTGATAAGGGCTAAAAGCTGTTAGAACGATCCTGCTGAATTATTGCCTGATAATCCAAAGATTGTTAAATTTTATAAACCTTACCCATGAAAGTGTTAAAATATGGTTGGAAGAGCTTTAAGCGCTGCAATTGTAAAAGGAGCCTGACCATGACCGCGCAGAGCCCTTTGGAATCTCTCAAAAAAAGCATTGTCAAATGGACTACAGATGTAAACAAATTTGAAACTCCAATTGCTGGCCTGTCACTGTTTACAGCAAAAGCACCAAGCCCCAGAGCAGGTGGTCTTTATGACCTTAGCATATGCATGGTTGTTCAGGGCGCAAAAAAGGTAATGCTTGGCAATGACACCCTGGTTTACGATGCAGAGCATTACCTGTTCACATCGGTCGATCTGCCAACAATTGTTCAGATAATCGAAGCAAGTCCCGAAAAACCTTATCTTGGGCTGAAACTGGCTCTTGATCTACGCGAACTTTCGCAGCTGATGGTAGACAGCAATCTTCCCTCCCCCGGCGGCAAAAAGATCAGCAGAGGAATGGCCACCGGCAAGCTGACAACTCCGCTGTTGAATTCCTTTAAAAGATTGGTAGACCTTCTTGATACACCTGATGACATACCCATTCTTGCGCCATTGATTAAAAGGGAAATATGTTATCGCCTGCTGGTCGGCGAAGAAGGTGGTTACTTGAGACAGATCGCAGCATCTGGAAGTCCTGGCCGTCAGATTGCCCAGGCGATTACCTGGCTGAGAAAAAATTATTCTCAGCCGCTACGAATTGAAGAACTGGCAACTCTGGTAAACATGAGCAAGTCTGCATTTCATAATCATTTTCGCGAGCTTACGGCGATGAGTCCCCTGCAATATCAAAAGGCTCTCAGATTAAACGAAGCGCGCCGACTTATGCTTGCTGAAAGCGCAGACGCTTCTACAGCCGCATTTAATGTTGGTTACGAAAGCACGTCTCAATTCAGTCGAGAATACAGTCGCCATTTTGGCGCGCCGCCGCTGCGAGATATCATGGCGCTACGTGAGAAATCGCTTAACTCTTGATAAGACGGCTTGCCAATATGCGATTTTATGCTTAATCTGTTATTGAATTATACAAAACTGAAGAAAAAGCATTTCGACTGAGCAACCGACCCAGAATATAAATTATTCAGTGAGTTCTTATATAGCAGGATTTAACAAGAAAGCAGGATGAAAATGACCAGCAAAACACAGAGCAAAGAAGAACGAATTGTCAGCATCTTACGCGAATTGTCAGAAATTTATTCGCCGACCGGTTTTACCGCCGAGGTTCTGGCGTATGTCGCGAAAATCGCTAAAAAGGCCGGAATCAACAGCAGATATACCAATAAGGGCGCCTTGCTGGTCGGGAATCACGCCCGGCCTGAAATGGCTGTTGCCGGGCATATTGATACTCTGGGTCTCATGGTAAAAAAGATCCGCCCTGACGGTAATCTGAGTTTTACCAAGCTTGGCGGCCCGATTCTGCAAGCTTTCGAAGGGCGCAGCGTGCGGGTTTTCACCGCTGGCGGCAAGGTTGTTTCGGGCACTCTGATTCTCAACAACCCGGCCGCGCACGTTAACAATAAAGCTTCAGAAGCGCCGCGAACCGACGAAACCATGCATGTCAGGCTCGATGCCGAAGTCAGTAAAGCCCTGGATACCGAGAAACTTGGCATTCAGGTCGGCGACTTCATCGCTTTCGATGCAGGCTTTGAATACACTGATACCGGCTTTATCAAGAGCCATTTTCTTGACGACAAGGCCGGCTGCGCAGCGATGATCGATGCATTCCTGACACTTGGCGCTGCCGCGCTCAAGAAGATTCCGGTGATGTTTTTCTTTTCGAATTACGAAGAAGTCGGGCACGGCGCCTGTGCCGGCATCCCTGACTCGGTAAAGGAGCTGCTGGTCGTCGATATGGGCGTTGTCGGCGACGGCGTGACCGGCAACGAGCAGTCGGTTTCGATCTGCGTCAAAGATTCGAGCGGCCCCTACGATTATCAGCTGCGCCTGCGCCTGGCCGAGCTTGCGCGGAAGAACAAGCTGCCCTACAAACTCGATGTATTTCCCTATTATGGCTCAGACGGCTCGGCCGCCTTGCGCGCCGGCTACGACATCCGGGTCGGCCTGATCGGCCCCGGCGTCTCGGCTTCGCACGGTAACGAACGCACTCACCTCAAAGGCCTCAAAGCCACCCGCGACCTTATTCTGGCATATCTCAAATAAGTTGTTCTCGTTCTGAAATCCGGTCCTCAGGCCGGAACCAGCCATGCAAGCATCAGGCCGACGATTACCGCCAGGCCGAGTGAAATCGCGACCAGTTTCCAGAAATCGCGGCTGCCTGTCATCATCGATATGCCTGCCTTGACAACCGCATTCGAAACTACAGCAATGGTTATCGCCAGCACGCCGGGGCCACCGGCAAGACCGCCGGCCTTAGTCTGCTCGGCGACCGACATGGTGATCGCATCGACATCGGCAAGACCAGAAAGCGCGGCTGCCAGATACATGCCGGCGTTACCCAGCTGGTCGCGGGCAATACGCGAAATCAGCAGAATGGCAACGAAGAAGGCGGCAAACTTGAGGGCAGGGCCGAGCGAAAACGGGTTGCTCAGCTTGACCTGACCCTCGCGCTCGGTGACTTCAGTAACCTTGTCACGTGACGCCAGAGACCACAGCCAGGCCGAAGCGATTATCGCTACCAGAGCCATGCCGCCGATCGACCAGACAAGCTGGCGGGCCAGGGCCTGGTCGAGGATTACCACCATCACCAGCACGCGCAGAAATGAGGTGGCGTTGGCAACTACTGTCGAAAACGCGCAGATCGCTTTGAGTCGCGGCGATTTTGCCGACTCCTCGGCCATGGCAGCAGTCACGGCAGTAGACGAGGTCAGGCCACCAAGCAGGCCGGTCAGGCCAAGCCCTTTTTGTGCGCCGAGAAACCTGGTGAGAAAATAGCCGACAAAGCTGATGCCAGAGATCAATACGACGAGAAGCCCAACCTTGGCCGGGTTCACCGCATTGTAGGGGTCTAGCGTTCTGTTTGGCAGCAGTGGCATAACTATCAGTATCAGCACAAGAAATTTAAGCGTATCGGTGACTTCGATGCGCCGCATCTTTTTTGTCGTTTCGCGGGTTATGTGCTTTGAGCTGAGAATGCCGGTCAGAATTACTGCCAGCATGGCAGCCGCTTCAGGGTGTGACCGGCAAAGAGTGCCGAGAATGGCGGTTCCTATTGCTGCGGCTTCTGTTGTCATACCCGGATTGCGCACCAGCGTGTGCCGATACAATAGCAGAACCAGGCCGATGAGACCTGCCAGGATTACCGGGCCTGAAAAAGGCAGGCTTTCGTTGGCCATTGCCGCCGTAAAGCCTACCAGAGAAAAAATAGCGTAGGTTCTGACTCCACTGATTTCATTGGAATTGTCATTGCCAGGATCATCTTGAACTACAGGCGGCGTAGTCGGCGGCGATGACGGTTCGTTGAAAACGCTGCGTTCGAGTCCGACCAGAACGCCGATTCCGAGGGCATAAGCAGCCTGCATCATCAGTTCGGTAGTCAGTGCCAAGTCAGTAAATCCTTTCTGTCGCAGGTTCATCTGCTGTAACTCTTTGTCTGCCTGCCAGACTATCAGAAGCCATGCATGCTGTCAAACCGCTGCTCTCTGTGCCAGCAACTCTAGGGCAAAAGAGTCGCAACCGCAGATTGCGCAGATTGAACGGATTTTTTTGAGAGCTTTGGTCAGGCCTCGCAGGATCCAAAATCCGAAAGCTCATTTAAAATTGCAAGGCCTGAAGACGGGATTGCTTTTTCGTAAGCTTGTGAGCGAAGCGAATCGCTGGAGAAAAAGCAACCCGGCTGAAGGCCGAAGCTCTAGAAAGCGAGATAATTAATGAGCATTTATTGAAGGTGATTTATCCCTGCGATATTACATCTGTCTTGTATAGTTTTGGTGTTTCACAGAAGATTTCATCTTTCTTTGCGAGTTCAATATCTTCGCTATTTACAGGCTTGCCTTTATCTGATTTTGTGCTTAATCTGTTAACGAGATGACAGGGCTGCGATAGCGACCGAAACAAAAGCGCTGTCGCAATGAATGAATGGGGAAAAAATGAATAAACTGAGTCCGCAGCAGGCGCTCGAAAAATACTGGGGCTACCGCAATTTCAGGCCTTTGCAGCAGCAGGCGGTCGAAGCTGTGCTTGCCGGGCATGACGCTCTCGTCGTGATGCCTACCGGCGGCGGTAAGAGCCTGTGTTACCAGCTGCCGGCAGCCTGCGGAATCGGCCTGGTGCTGGTGGTTTCTCCTCTGATCGCGCTGATGGACGATCAGGTGGCGGCCGCCAACGAAATCGGGCTGAAGGCCGGCGCTCTTCATTCGCAGGCTGGCGAGGCCGAACGCCGCCGGGTTTTTGCCGAGCTCAACCGCGGCGCTCTGCATTTGCTCTATGTCAGCCCTGAACGCCTGGTCGCCGGCGGTCTTCTCGATATCATCAGGCCGCATCTAGGTCTGTTTGCCGTTGATGAGGCGCATTGTGTGTCGCACTGGGGGCATGAGTTCAGGCCTGAATATCGTCAGCTCGGGCCACTTTTCGCCGGTTTCGACGGCGTGCCGCGCATCGCGCTCACCGCCACTGCAACCCCGCAGGTTCAACAGGATATCATCGCGCAACTCGGCTTGCGCAAACCGGTAGAGCTGATCGGGCACCCTGACCGACCTAATCTGATTTATCGGTCGTTTCCGAGATACGATCAGGGCCATCAGGTTCTCGAAGCCATCAGGCAGCACCGGGGCGAAGGCGGCATCGTCTACGCTCAGACTCGTAAAGAAGTCGATCGCCTCGTTAAAACACTTGTGCGAGCCGGCGTTTCCTGTGCGCCTTATCATGCGGGTCTCAGTGCTCAGTTGCGCGCGAAGGCCCAGGACGACTTCGTTCACGAACGGCTCGACGTAATCGTTGCGACCATCGCCTTTGGCATGGGCATTGACCGCTCGAACGTTCGCTATGTAATTCATGCCAATACGCCGCGCTCGATCGAGCATTATCAGCAGGAATCAGGCCGCGCCGGCCGCGACGGCGAACCGGCTGACTGCATACTGTTCTTTTCGGCTGGCGATCTGGTTACCCATAAGATGCTGTCGTTTCGTGAAGAAGGCATTTCGCCACAAAGGCGTCGCGTTATCGAGCGCCAGCTCAGCGAAATAGGGCGTTACGCCATTTCGCCGGTATGCCGGCATCGCTTGCTCTCAGAGCATTTTGGCAAGCCTTACCCGGCCGAAGCGCAGGCCGAGAATCGCGGGATCGACTGTGGCGCCTGCGATGTTTGTCTTGGCGAAACCGCAGCATTACCCGAAGAAGAGGCCAAATTGATCGCACAAAAGATCATCAGCGCGGCATATCGCACTGAAGGACGATTCGGCGCAGTCTATGTAACCAAGCTTCTGCTCGGCAGCAGTGATGAGCGCATTATGGCGAACGGCCACGACAATCTGAAAGTTTTCGGTTTGCTCAAAGGCACACCAGAAAAGGCTGTTCGCGCCTGGATCGATCAGCTGATCGTGCAGGGGCATCTTGCAGTAACCGATGGCGAATACCCATTGTTGCGGGTAACACAGTCAGGTCTCGATGTCTGTAAAGGCACCGAAGCCGTTCGTCTCGGTCACCCGGTCATCAGAACGGCAAAGAAGAAAAGCCGCAAAGCCGCTGCAGAAGTGCCGACCGGGCCAGAAGAAACTCTGTTTGCCAACCTGCGCCGCCTGCGCCTGCTGCTGGCCCGAAAACTTTCATTGCCGCCATACATGATTTTTGCTGATTCGGTGCTGGTTTCGATGTCGGTTCTCAAACCGGCCGACGCCGCGGCATTACGCGAAATCAAGGGAGTTGGCGACAACAAGCGCGACCGCTACGGCAAAGCTTTTCTCGCAGTGATCGCCGGCGCCGACCCTGAAAGCGTCGCCGACGAATTTCCATCATAACTTGTCAAGATCTGGTAAACTTTTGCCGGGGTTTGCAGTAATATAGGTATGTTATTTAAGATTATCTGCTGCACGTGCGCGGGCGTTAGTGGCCGCACAGAAGGAGAGAGTCGATGAAATCGCTCAGAGTCATATTATGCATTTTGGTGCTGCTGGTCTGCTCGTTGCCTTATGGCAACAGCCTGCTGGCTCAGTCTGCCGATGACGTGTTCGG
>JAKQKW010000344.1 GCA_029560455.1 Candidatus Rifleibacteriota bacterium | reverse complement strand
TGTGCTTAACCAGAAAGAGCGAACCGACAGACTGGCATCTTACTGCCGGCAGACGCTCAGTGAAGTCGAGGCGGTTTTGCAGAAGGTTCCGGCTGATAAACGCCCGCGAGTCTATTATGCGGAAGGCCGCGATGGCCTGGCCACGGAATTCGACGATTCACTGCACGCATCTTCTCAAGCTGGCTGGCGACGTAAACATTCACCGCGGCAACATCAAGACGCATGCAGGCATGGAAAGGGTCAGCATCGAGCAGATTGCCGCTGCCGGGCCTGACATCATCATCGCTCTCGAACGGGCATTCTTCGCCGATGTTTTCAAAAACCCTGACTGGAAACAGGTAAAGGCAGTAATAGACCGGCGCGTCTTTCTGATTCCGTCGCTGCCTTTCAACTGGTTCGACCGTCCGCCTTCGTTCATGCGCTTTATTGGGCTGAAATGGCTGATGAAATGTCTTTATCCCGAGCATTACCATATCGATCTGATCGCTGAAATCAGGCATTTTTTCAGTCTTTTTCTGGGCGTCACCATTTCGGCTGCAGAGGCTGCCGAACTCATAAACCAGCCGGTCAGGCATCAAACAAAAGGACTGGCGCCGCATCGTTACCCCGACTCTCTCAAGCCGACAGGCAAGGCCGTCTGAGCCGGTTATCGCGGGTAATTTCTTTGAACATTGCAGAGTTGCGCATTCACAGCAGCTTATACAGCCAATTCAATCAAGACACAAAAGAACAGGTGAGCAAAAATGAGCCTTTCATCCGAAGAACTTAAAAACACACTGAAACAGCACAATGTCGCAGGCATAAGCATCGCGGTACTGCGAGATTTTCACCTTGCATATGCCCAGTGTGAAGGCGTTATCAGCAAAGAATCTGGTGAGCCCCTCTGGCCTGACACGGTTTTTCAGGCGGCGTCGGTCAGCAAGATCATTTCTGCGGTTTTAACCATGATTCTGGTTGAAAAAGGCAGACTGGACCTCGACCGACCGGTAAACGAATATCTGAAATCATGGAAACTGCCTGAAAATGACTTCACCAGAAAGACTCCGGTGACTATCAGGCGCATGCTCAG
>JAKQKW010000231.1 GCA_029560455.1 Candidatus Rifleibacteriota bacterium | reverse complement strand
CCCATTCCGAACTCAGCAGTTAAGCTCAAAGACGCCAATGGTACTGCGGGGGCAGCTCCGTGGGAGAGTCGGTCGCCGCCAGGTCTATGAGAGCCTCGTAGCTTATGTTACGAGGCTCTCACCTTTTTAGCCCAATCAGGTTTCGCATCGCGGCGACCGACCCTCCCACGCGTGGGAGGCATTTTGGCCTGTATCCTCAGGCCAAAATGCATACGCGACATCCTGTCGCTAAGTCGGATCGCTGCCAGAATACTAACCGCCATGTCAAAGTCATGGGCAATTACTTATCAACGTGCAGGCCTGTGAACGGCCAGTTCCAATCAGGTGGCGACCGTCTTCAAGCGAACTGGTGCGAGGGGAGCAGACGGTGATTCTTTTGCGTAAGCTTGCGAGCGAAGCGAGTCGCTGAAGCAAAAGAACACCTTCTGCTAGACCGAAGCTGCCCCGATTTTAAAGATGGCTTCAAACTGCAAAATAATTCGGCGCAGAAGTCGGTCGCCTGTGCTATACAAAAATGCGCTGATTAGCAATATCAACAGCGCTGAATAAGGTTATCAAGCGCAGGCCTGTAAACGGTCAGTTTCAATCTTTTACGGTCCGTGATGGAATTCGATTATTTTTCCGCCTATGAAACGATAAATGCTCATGCTGTCACCCAGTCTGGGTTGCTTGAAGGCAATGACAGAATGGTGAAAGGCTTTGAGAATGTGTTGTTTATAATTGCCGCTTCGGGTTTGGGGTGGAGAACAATCTATGTTGGCATTCCGGGCAATGGAACTCCTGCATAAAGGGACGAGCCAATGCGTGGATCAGGTGGTGGAAAAACTGCAAAATATCAGACCGGCGACTCTTCTTCACCAAGGCTAACGCAATGAAAATTGGAATAGAAATAAGTGCTCTTAGTGTTTGCACAAGTGGTAAGGCAATCGACCAAAATATCAGGCTCAGCAAATACCACAGAGTCCAATATGGTGCGAAATCAAGAAAATACACGCTTGGACGTCCGGTAGTTAAAATCGTGTAACCTTCATAAATCGCTTCAAACATAACAAGCGGCATCACAAGGTTCTGAATGATGCGCACACAATGTGTTCGAGTTTCAGATTCAATCTTGAAGAGGTAGCCAGAAATAAATACAAAGGCTGGCATATGAAATAAGTATATAAACTCATAAACCCGGCGTACCGGCAAAGAGTTTGAAATTTGAGGCTCGATCAAATGCCCGAAAACAACCAGGAGTATCAGTATTCCCTTGGCTTCGTCGAACCTTTTGTTTCTTAACACATCAATTCCTTTTTTTTGCGCTGTAGGGTCAGCCTAATCGCGATGCTTGTCGA
This sequence comes from Candidatus Rifleibacteriota bacterium, assembly GCA_029560455.1. The sequence goes on along the minus strand of JAKQKW010000231.1, from coordinate 7,534 downwards.
AGTCAATGCCAGGATTGCTTTTCTGGGGCAAGCTGAAGCGCAGCGCAGAATTATTTCTGGCAGGTCATTTTTAGGCATCTTGGCTTCTATTCACCCAAGGTATTCATGTTTTAAACGGCGTGACGTTTTTGTGTCGTGCCCTGGTTTTGACTTATAAAGCCCGGGTTTTTTAACAAAGTGAGTCTATAATACGCGGCTTGAACCATATTGCTTTCGCTTTAAGCGGTTTTGGTGAGTTCTGATCTTTTTATGAGAACATTCTCGGATTGCGCCCAGCTGCGCATTGAAGGCTGTCTCAAAATTTGACTCGATTTTTTATCCTAAATGCCGGATAATCTGTTCTCTGATTAATCTCGCTTTTGCAGATATTCTCAAAGGTTACAGCAAAAATGGCATTCACTGATCGTGGGGTTGGGGTTCTACTGGTTCTGTCAGCAGCCCTTTTATGGAGCTTTTCCGGCGTCTGTGTAAAATCGATGCCCGGCGTCAACCCGCTGCTGATCACCGGTTATCGCAGCGTCTTTACCCTTTTCGTCATGGCGGGTTATTACGTTTTTGCCTGTGGCAGCCTGAAGCAGGCGGCTCACACTGCGCGGCGGGCTTTTGGCTTTCGCCGGGCCTGGGGCTCGGCCTTCTGCTACGCGATGATGCTGGTTCTCTTTATCTCGGCCACCCGCTATACAACCGCTGCCAATGCGATTCTTCTTCAGTATGCGGCCCCGATGTATGTCGCTCTGCTTTCAGTGCCGCTGCTCGGCGAACCGGTTCGCCCCAGAGAATGGCTCGCCCTTTTCGGCTGTCTGATAGGCATTTTCATGTTTTTTGGCGAACAGCTGACCACTGAAGGCTGGTGGGGCAATATTCTCGGCGTTCTTTCCGGTATTGCCTGCGCCCTGAACGCGGTTTTTATGCGTTCGCTTTCGAAAATTCCGGGGAAGGGGGCCTTCGCACCCGGTCAGCCGCGCGATGTTTCGCTTGCCTTTCCTGCCGTGATTCTCGGAAACCTGCTTACCATAATCATTTGCCTGCCCTGGATGACAGATCTTGCCGGAATCACCCCATATTATTGGAAAATCCTGGTGTTTATGGGCCTTTTCCAGCTTGGCCTGCCTTATACTCTTTTCACGCTCGGTATTTCAAAAGTAGGGGCTCTTGAAGGGGTTATTCTCGCGATGACAGAAGCGGTGCTCAACCCTGTCTGGGTCGCCTTCGCTACCGGTGAAACCCCGTCACTGATGGCCTGTGCCGGGGGCACCCTGATTCTGGCCTCGATCGGCACCTACGGCTGGCTGAAAAAATAGAATATAATAATACAGGCGCCGCGCTTTCTGACTTCACAGAGTTGCTATGACAATATGAATTCTGCCGAAAAAAAAATGACCATCTCTGCCTTCGATACTTACGAAGGGCTGGTTGATCATTTCGTTCAATCAACCGGCATCTTTTTTCCAAAAATGGCCGCCGGTCGCGGTGAATTTTTCAGAGGTTTTTCACAATGGCTTGGCGGCTTGAAGCAAAGCAGACCCCAGGCAGTTATTACCCCTGACCCGGCTCAGGGCCTGGCACTGCCAAACGCCATGCAGATACTGACTTCAGCCCTGAGTCAGTCCGGCAGAAGTGCCGGCGAAACTGATGCTGCCACGCTGATTGAAAAATATGGACTGACCACGAAAATGCTGACTCAACCAGTAAGCACGCTTTCCGGCGGGGAGCTGCTGCTGCTCAATTTTGCCAAAGCCGAGGCTCAATGCCGCCACGTCAGCGTTCTTACAGCTTGTAACCCGATTTTCTGGCTTAATCCCGCCCGCCACAAATTCTGGTTGAATCTTTGCGAAAACTATGAAGCCTCAGATAAAAAAGTTGAAGCGCTTATACTGCGCGGTGACCACCTTGACGCTCATTCGCACAGTGACAAATTCGAGCCAGTTGCACCATTGCCGTTAAATCTGCAGATCAACAGACCTCTGATAGATTTTCCCGAAATCCAGTTTCCGGTTTTTCATGCGGCAAGCAGACTGCAGTATTCATGGGCTTCCGAGCCTGGCGAGATTTTTTCGCCATTTTTACTTACCGGTGACAATGGTGTTGGCAAGAGTATTTTTGCCCGCCTTCTTGCCGGCATTTTACCGGTCAGCTCCGGTAGAGCCTTTATCGTGAACTCTGATGGCAACAGCATGGTCAGGCTTTTGTTTCAGGAGTCGATTACCCAGCTGTTTGCCCTGGCTCCATCCGAGTATCTCATGAGAGTGTTTTCAGCCTCTAAAGAGCTTTTTGAACAGGTAACCCGGCTTTTTCGCGAACTCATGCAGTCAGTGTGTTCCGGGAAATCTTCAGATGACACTCGGGTATGGAGTTCTCTGCTGGCTGGCAAAGCCTGCTTGATAGCCGCCAGACTTGTCGAAAAACCTGCTCTGCTCCTGCTCGATGAGCCCGGCTGGGGGCTGTCGCGGCATGATGCCGGAAAGCTTGTTTTTAACACATGCAGACTTGCCCACCAGCTCGGGACCGGCGTCGGAATCATATCGCACCAGCCTGAATGGCACGATTTTACCAGGAGTAATCTGAAGTTGAAACAGATCGAACCTGAACTGGTCGAGATAAGCCATGAACGCCTTTGAATTGCCGGCATTTCTCAAACTTCAGCATTTGCGGCCATGGTGGCTGAAAATTGCCGTTCTCATGCTGATCGGCTATCCGCTTTTCTCAAATCGGCCGGCCGCCTTTATTGGTGCTGCTATGGGGCAGCATCTACCCGAAACTCTCGGGCCAATGCTTGCCTGGCCATTGATAACTTTCTTTGTCTGGGCCTGCTGTCTGCCCTCTCTCGGAACGGCAAAACTCCTCGATTATCTCGCTGCCGCTTATGCCATGGCCATTACGACAGTTGTCAGCGGCGCAGTTCTTCGCCTGGCCCTGCCGGCTATTTTCCCTGCCGATACTGCTGACAACTTTCGCCTGTTGCGCGTCTATTTCAATATTCTTGCTGTCTTTCCTTATTCTCTGACCTTTTTGAACTCATTTTCGGTCAGTAACCTGATGAACAGACTCACCAGAACACGCGGAAGATTCAGGGAAGCCGGTCTGCATCTTGCGCTGGCACTGCGGATCTGTCAGCATGTTGGGGAAGTCATTCCGAAGATGCTTCTCGTCTGGCGCGAAGAAAACCCCGACCTGCTGCTGCCGCGCTGTCGAGATGACTGGTATGGCATTTCACCACTTGTAAAGTGGCCAATGTGGTTTGTTCGAAGTATTTCGCAATGGATTTTTGCCTGCATAATTCTGACTTTTGAGCCGATTCCTGTTATGGTTAATGAAATTGAACAGATAGATGAAAGTAGAGATTCAGATGCCCCGGATAAAGTCTAAATTTGCAGAAACCGCTGTGATTGCGGCGCTTACTGCATTGACCGCCGTAACCACAATGCTGGTGCGAGTTCCGATTCCGGCAACCAACGGTTATTTCAATATTGGTGATGTTTTTATCATTCTCGCCGGTCTCTGGCTTGGTCCTCGTGCCGGGTTTATTGCCGGCGCCTTTGGTTCAGCCATTGCTGACGCAATAGGTTTTCCAGTCTATATTCCGGCGACTTTTATTGTTAAAGGCTTTGAAGGCTGGATCACCGGAATCATTGCACGAAACTCCGCCTCAAACTCCCTGGTTCGACCGGTAACGGCGGCTTTGGTCGGCGGTTTCTGCATGGTAGCCGGCTATTACCTTTTTGAGGCCTTTATTTACCCGCTGCTCGGCCGGCAGATTCCGATGTTCAACATTACTGACCCCGGAGCGGCCTTTATTGCCCTTTTGCCCAATGCTATTCAGGGGCTGTCCGGGATAGTCGGTGGCCTTGCTCTCTGGAAAGCCATGACTGCCGGTTCGCAAAATCTTGATACCAGTGACAACCAGTCGCTTTCGGGCAAACATGGTTGACCACCGCATGCTTTATTGATAGGGTTTATATATGCAGAATAAGTTAGAAAAGATTTTTTATGATTACATCGACGCGCTGGCAACCCAGAGCTGGGAAGCCGCCGCCCCTTTTTTTCACCAGCGCGCCACGGTGATTTTTACCGAGGCTACCTATTACGGTAAAGAGCAGGTTTCAGGTGCCATCGGCAAGACTTTTTCGATAATCAGAGACGAAAGCTTCAATATTTCCAACCTGAAATGGAACATAATTACCGAAAATTTTGCCTCAGGCACATTCGAATATGTCTGGTCGGGTACCCTGCAGGGCAAGCGTTTTACCAATCCCGGCCGCGCAACTGTCGTCTGGGTTTGCGAAAATGGCAACTGGCAGATAATTAACGAGCACTTTGGCCCGATGCCGAAGTAGTCTCTCAATTACAAGGAGAAAACCATGAGTGAGAAGTTGAAACGTGCTTTGAACGGCCTCAAACGTGAATGTCTGAGGGTTTCTCCAGATAAACCCGGTTTTAACGCAAAACTGGCGGTTGATACCAGATTCGGTGGTCCGGCTTATGCAGAGGCCGGCGAAAAAGCCCCGATCTGCCCCGGTTGTAACAAACCGCTCAGTTTCGTTTTTCAATTTTGCCCGCCGCAACCAGGTAAAAAGGCGAACGGGCCTCTGCACTGCGTTTTCTACTGTTTTAATTGCATGCCAATCGGCCGCCCCGCAGAAGAAAAGGGCCAGTGGCTGATTAAAACCTGGCAGACCCCGGCGGCTGAAAAGTTCGTCGATGGTATTGGCGTTGACAAGAAATTTAAACCCTGCTCATGCTCTCTCACAAAGGTTGCAAATCTGCCTGATTACGAGTCGCTTGAAGCGAATTACCCGGAAGTGGCAGCCCTTTGCGAAGAAATCGACGGCGAAGATCCGGTCAGCATCTACGAAGAAATCGGCCAGGAAATCGGCTGTGAAATGGAACCATTCACCAGCATAGGTGGCTACCCGATCTGGATTCAGGGTGAAGGCACTCAGGTCTGCCCGGTCTGCGGCAAACCGGCTGAATTTGTTGCCCAGATAGATTCTGAATCTGGCGCTGGGCTGATGTGGGGTGACGCAGGCTGTCTCTACATTTTCCGCTGCCCTGAGCATAAAGATGGTTTCGCCATCGAAATGCAGTGCTTCTAACGCAGGTCGCAAAGCTCGTAGATGTTATATTCGCGGGCTTTGCCCTTCAGTGAGCAGCGCCGCAGAAAATTAACCCGGCCCTTCCCTTTGAGCAGCCGCATGGTAGTGCCCGAAATGATTATTCCGGTATTACTGTCGGCTGCTTCTACTTTCAGGCGGGCAGCCAGGTTAACCGGGTCGCCAATCACTGTGTAGTCCAGCTTTCCCTGATACGAACCGATTTTGCCCGAAATGACGGTGCCGGATGAAATGCCGGCATAAATGCCTGTGCCCATAGAGTTTGCAGTTGCTTCTGCCAGCTCTATGGCTGTCTGTGAGGCACGCAGTGCATGTGATATGCTGTCTGTCGGTGAGCTTCTAAATACCAGCATCAGAGTGTGGTTGAGAATCTTGTCGATACTGCCACCATGCTTTCTGACTATCTGATCGCCGATGCCGATATACTGATTCAGTATCTTGATACTTTCGGCAGCGCTGCAACCCGCGGTCAGTTTCTGATAATCGCTGATGGCCGCAAAAATAATGGTTGCTTCACGATATTCACCACCTGGCGCAAGTTTTTCGCTGCTTGTGTCGGCAATATCAGAAAAAGCGTCATCAGATAAATAGTCTTTTAACATGTCGCGCTGCTGCAAACCGGTAACCAGGCGTGAAAAACTGAGATTGAGGTCAGTAAGTTCATCGCCTGTGTTGAGCTGCAGAGACCAGTTGTTACTGCCCCTTGCGATCTGTTCGGCGCAGCCGGCCATGGCCATGACCGGCTGCACAAAAAACAGGTCAAGTAACCGGTTCACCAGATAAAAAACGGTCAACAGATAAATTATACTTCCGATGGCTGCCAGAAAGGTGTTGCTGAAAGCAGTTGTGGCACGTATTGGAGTGGCAAGCGCAATTGCATTGTGGGGCATGCCATTATTGAGCCGGTTTATCAGTATTTCTTCGTTTCCCTGCAGATTTTTGATAATTTTCGTTTCTGATTTCTGGTTTTCGGCTGCCATAACGATTTGAGGCTGCCGGGCATAGCCGCTGCCCTGCCATATATAGGGCAGACCGGTTTTTTCAACCGGCGTAAAAGCATAACGGATCAGGTATCCGCCGAAAACTTCAGAAAAGTTTTCTTTGGCAAAAACGCTCTGATTAAAGTAGGTGCGCAATACCGGTGCCGGCTCACAGCGACTGAAAACAAGACCAAGAGTTGGTTGATCTGCTGCATTCTCGTCAACCACTCTTGTATTAGAGATCCGGACGGGGAACCCTGACTGATCTATGTTGAAAAAGGAACCGTTTGCCACCAGAGAATCACCGATAAGCGAAATTTTCAGCAGTGCCCCAGGCAGTTCAATCTGATCCTGGCGTCTGCGCTGCAAAGGCGGGCGTTCCCGCAGCAGTTCAAGAGCTTTGCGTGGAAAAAACTTTTCGACGACTTCTGAAGAGTCGTTTCCTGATTCAATAGAGCTTCTTTGCGGAAAATCGAGCACCAGCTGCCCGGAACCGCTTTGCAAAGCCATTCTGGAAACTGGTACCTGCTGCCCGATGGCTTTGAAGATCCTTATGATTTCGTCTTCATCGCTGATGTTTTTTGCGTTGATCTGCTGTGAATGAATTGAAATGCTGTCTTCTATCCAGGTCAGATACTGGTCCAGTTCATTGTTGACCGTGGCAAGGCGCGTATTAACGTGCTGCAGCATGTTTATTTTTTTGAGAAAGACTTCGTACTCCTGATGCAGATAAAAAATTGCCGCGAAAGAAACGAACGGAAAAACAGCGGCAACCATTGTAGAAACCAGAATTCTGCGCTTGAAGCTTACTTCAAGACTGATCCCGAAAAGCATAAAATGCAGACAGAGAAGCCATGAAATACCGAGAACCATCGCCGCCAGAACCTTTAACCATGGCCTGATTTTCGAGAAAGGGTGCTGCATGGCTGACAGGGGCAGATGATACTCGTTGAAAAACATGCAGTTCGCATCAGGATTTCGCAGAGTATAACCGCCGCCATGGAGAACATGCCTGATATAGCGTTGATCGGCCGGCGCCGTCAATACGATCCGGTCGGGCAGCCTTGTTATGCCGCTGTGTTCAATTGCCGGCATTTTTTCGTATTTTTGAATATGCATGGGCTTAGCTACAGTGCGGCATTTCGGATACTTGTGTCTGACCTCATTGTTCAAAAAAGCATCTGACAATTCTCTTCCTCGAAAAATGCCTATAAAACCAGCAAACTCCGGGGTGGGTTGTACAAATTCACAATATATGAAATACAGGTCGCCACCAAAATGAACCGAATGATTTTTTACCACCCTGTCAGGTCTCAGAGTCACCGGCGTGATGGTTTTAAACAACTGCTGAATCGACAAGGCGTTGCGTCTTTTTTGATCGCTTTGAAAATGAAACTGCTCGAGGTTTTTTACCGGCGACTGTTTTCGGCTGTCGAGCCATGG
>JAKQKW010000201.1 GCA_029560455.1 Candidatus Rifleibacteriota bacterium | reverse complement strand
ACGGACGCGGCTTTGAATGCCTGCCTGAGCATATTTTTGAACCCCTTTTTACAACCAAAGCCCAGGGAACCGGTCTCGGCCTGGTGATCTGCCAGGCCATCATCGACGGGCATCATGGCAAAATCGAGGCGAAAAGACTTGAAACCGGCATAACTGAATTCTGTATTCAGCTTCCTGTCGCAGAAACATTCAACAGAAACACAGAGGAGTAATTACCAATGAAGGGTCACATAGTTCTGATCGATGATGAACCGAAGCTTTTACAGGCTCTTAAAAAGGCGCTTGAACTTGACGGCTGTGAAGTGGCTGACTTCTCTGATCCACAGCGTGGCTATGATCACATCTGTTCACATGACGCCGATCTGGTAATTTCAGACATCCGCATGCATGGGATGTCAGGCATTGAGCTGCTGGGCCGGGTCAGAAAAATCAAACCGGAGCTGCCCTGCATTCTCATGACCGCCTACTCGTCTGTCGAAACCGCCGTAACGGCAATCAAACTGGGTGCCAGAGACTATCTGCTCAAGCCTTTCGAACTGGCTGATTTCAAACAGGCGGTCAAGCAGGCGCTCAGCACCAGAGCTGCTGCAGCCAGAACTTCAGTGCCAGCCCGTGGATTGATCGGCACTTCTGAGGCAATGCAGCGGGTTCACAAGCTGATCGCCAATATTTCTGACACCAGCAGTACGGTTCTCATCAGCGGCGAAAGCGGCACCGGCAAAGAAATGGTTGCCAGAGCCATTCATGCCCATTCCACCCGCAGCGACAAGCCTTTTGTTGCCGTTAACTGCAGCACTATTCCGGAACAACTTTTTGAAAGTGAAATGTTCGGCCATAAAAAAGGCAGCTTTACCAACGCCTATTCAGACAAACACGGGCTCTTCAAAGAAGCGGAAGGCGGCACCCTTTTTCTTGACGAAATCGGCGACCTGCCGGTATCGAATCAGGCCAAGCTGCTAAGGGTTCTGCAGGATGGCAGCTTCAAACCGGTCGGGGCGAACCAGCAGCTGCAGGCTGATGTGCGCATCATTTCAGCATCCAACAAGATTCTCAGCCGGGAAGTTCAAAGCGGAAATTTCCGAGAAGACCTGCTTTACCGTATCAACGTCGTCGAGATCGAACTGCCGCCGTTGCGTGCCAGGCGTTCAGACATTCGTGAGCTGGCTGAATTTTTTATCAACCTTTATTCAATGCGACACTCACGCAACATCACCGGCTTCGACCAGTCATTTCTGCAGGCCCTGATTGACTACGACTGGCCCGGAAATGTCAGGCAGCTGGAAAACTGCATTGAACGGGCAGTAATCATGAAGCGTTCAGGGCAGTTGTCTGCCGCCGATCTGAATCTGCCTTCCGACCGCGACAACAGTTCACAGAATCTTGAACAGGGCCTGCCACTCGATCAGACTATGGAAAAAATCGAAGAAAACCTTATTTTGCAGGCCCTTGAAGCGGCCGGCTGGAATTATTCAAGAGCCGCAGCCACTCTCGGAGTCACCAGGCAAAACCTCCATTACAAGCTGAAAAAATACGGAATCCGTAAAGAAGAATGAAAAAACTGACAACGGCATTTAAAGCCAACAGAGCGGTATCGGGCAGATTCAGACTGCTGCCGGCTCTGGCGATTCTGGCATTACTGCTGCTTCAGACATTTCAGGCAAATGCCGACTACGATTTCAGCTATCGGGTCACCAGGCTCGAAAACCGGTTGCTGATTAATTTCACACAACCGCTGGCTTTCGACCAGATTCTTCTTCCAACTCACAGCGATGAACTCTGGGGTCAGGGTACAATCTGCCGGGCCGCTCTGATTGAAACTTCAGACAGCCAGTTCATCGCGTCGGCCAAAGCAGACGAGGGCTTCATGGTTTTTCGACCCAGATCGGCCGCGAGTTCTTCGTTTTACATTACCCCGCTGGTTACCCGCAACACCGGGTTCGAACATCATCAGGAAAATACCGATAACAGCATCGAATTGAAAGCCGTACCGGCTGAGGTGCGGGCGATTGAGAACCGAATCAGAAAACTGGTTGACGCAACCATGCAGTTCAACAGAGAGAACCGCTGTTTCTCATGCCATACGGCACTGCCACTGGCACTGGCGGTAAAAACCGCTTCTGCAAGAGGCTATGACCTCGATCTGAACATGCTGCAGACAGTCGGCAGCGAACTGGCCGGGCTTCAGCATGCCGACGGATCGTTTTTTTTCCCTGAACAACCGGCCTATGGCAGGATAATGACAACATTGTGCGCCGGAGCGATAATCAGCATTCTGGCAGAATTTAACCCGGGCCTGCATGCAAATCTGAAAAAAATGCTGCCTGTCCTCAAAAACTGGCGAAATCCAGACGGAACCCCCGGTTCTGATTTTTTCTTCAGACCTGTATTTATAGGTCAGCCAACTGCTCTGCTGTTTGAAAGCATTCTAACCAGCACTGTCTATTTCAGATCCTTTGCAGAAAGCGACGGAGAACCTGATGCGCAGATTGGCGGACGCCTGAGTGAACTCTCGGGATGGGCAAAAGACCTGAAGAACGAAGCAATTCACCGCCGCATCATTATTATGGCAGGAATGCCGTTGACCTTTCAGTTTCAGGAGGCGGAACGCCCGGAACTGATCAGAGAACTGACCAGAGTTATCTACGATGAGCCGGAAGGCAAGCGGCGCGACATCAGGGCACTGGCGGTCTGGCTTCTGAACCGTATCAATCCGACAAACCAGCTGCCGCTTCCCCCGTTTCCAGCGCCTGAAAACCTTGCGGACCAGATATGGGAATGCTTCGAACAGATAATTCAAACCCGGCACGGGCAAAAAAAGTCGCCCTGATGGCAAAAAAATCACGGCAGCCTGCCGATAAGGTCAAGAATGAAATTCAAGCACAGCCTTCTCTTTATTCTTCTATGTCTGTGTCTGACGCTCAGCTCGGCCGCAAACTCTGCGCCAGTGCGTCAGGCAGGCTTTGACCAGTATAACCCGCCTGACCTGCTCAAGGAGTTCGAAATTCTCCGACGGCGCATCAGAGAAAATCCGCGTGATGTTGCAGCCATCAACTCGATCGGCATAATCTATGCGCGCGCCGGCAAGCTTGAAGATGCAATCAGACTCTGGCGGCACGGTCTTACTGTTGACCCGCGTTACATTCACCTGTATAACAACCTTGGTTCAGCCCTGAAACAGAAGGGACTCCGCGAAGAAGCCCGCCTGGTGTTCAAAACCGGTCTGAATTTTTCGGCCTCTTTCTGGATAAGCTACAATCTGGGCCTTCTCGAAAAAGAAGAAGGGAACCCGGCCGCCGCAGCCGCGTGCTTTAAAACATGCCTGGCGGGCAATCCAGGCTTTCAGCCAGCGATCAGTCAACTTGCCGAACTGGGTTACCACGTTCAGATGCCGACTACTGAGCGGGTTGGTCGACCATTGAGTCTTGGCAGCTACAAGCCGCCGGTCGAAACCGGCAACATCGATTTTTACCCGCTCTACCCGAATGGCCGCAACGAAGCCGGAATTGATGACAGCCGCGAAGAAGCTTATGTCAGCTCGCCTTCGCCAACGGTGCCTGGCCGGCCAACCCGTACGAATATCAGCCGGCCTTTTACGCCACTCACTTCAGCAGCCTGCTCAGAGATAATCGCTTCATTCAAAGCCGAGCCGCGCGACCGCTATATCGCTTTGACCTTTGATGACGGCCCACATCAGACATATACCCGCGAAATACTTGATATTTTACGGCAGGAAGGCGCAAAAGCCACCTTTTTCGTAGTTGGCAGCCGGGCCGAAACCTATCCCGACATTCTGACCAGAATGGCGGCCGAGGGGCACGACATCGGCAATCATACCTGGAACCACCTTAATCTTGCGAAAAATTCAGCCTCTGAAGGGCTGAGCAGTCTGCGGCGCACCAATGAGGTAATCGCCGGCATTACCGGCCGAAACTGCAATCTGGTCAGGCCGCCATTCGGGGCTACCAGTTCAAAAGTTAAAGGTCTGCTGCACGGTCAGGGCTGGCACGAAGTCATGTGGGATTCAGACAGTCGCGACTGGCAGAATAAGAACCCCGACATGATCACTTACCGCGTCATGAAATCGATCGGGCCAGGCAGCATCGTGCTTTTTCACGATATTCACCCGGGTGCCGCGCAGATGCTGCCAGCTCTAATAAGAGTCTTCAAGGCACATGGCTACCGCTTCATCACCATTTCTGAGCTGATTCGCCTGACCACCGCCAGTTAAGGCGGTTGTAATTAAAACCTTATCGGGTCTATAATCAGGGCATGTGGATCGTCATTCTCAACTTCTGCCTTTTTCTTCTGCTGATCGGCTTCTTCTTTTACGGAATCAAGAAGTGGTCAGGGCTGATCGCTGATTATGAAGAAGACGGCGAAGACGACAAAACCACAGAAATGCTGGTCGACGGCTTTCATTACCGTCTGCCGCTCTGGATACTGATTATCGGCACCGGAGCAATTTCACTGGTGGGGCACATCATCGGCTGGCTGGGTTTTTAGCCGACTCAGTAGCTGAGATAGTCTTTGCCGTCGGCTGAGTGCACCAGCAGTGTCGTCGGCATTCTTACCAGCATGCGGTCAAAATTCTGCAGCCACTGCCCCTCTTCACCGCGTTCAGGCAGCTCAAAACCGAGAAAAACACAGTCGGCATCGAGAGAATTCAGCTGCAGCGTTTCGGCAAAACTGTTTTCGGCAACGACGACTTCGACTTCGGCATTAACCCTGGCTACATGCAACAGTTGGTCAAGCTCAGCTTTTGCGGCGGCCAGAAGAGATTTATTGCTGACCGCACGCTTCAATACAATCCTGGAACCTGACCATTCCCAGTTATGAACGAGCAGGTGCGCCATCAGCACCATCAATGGCCCATTTTTGTGACCACGCCACCAGACATCGACGCGTTTGCGCCTGTCAGGGTCAGGCAAACCACGATCACAGACCAGAATCTGGCTCACATTAAGAAAGGTCGCCTCGCGCAGAAACTCGACATAATTCTCCTGCTTCTGGTCGTTTCCCTTCCAGCCACAGACGAAAATGTTCGGGCGCAGCGGCCCATAGGCCGAACCTCGCAGAATCATGCGCACGCCGGAAAGAATCTCATCGGCCACAACCACCTGAGCCAGCGCCTGAATGTTCTTTTCTTTGAGAAAAGCATCGAGTCTGATCTCGGCTGCCGAGCGCTCGATCGCCATTTCCCTGAGATCGCCGAAAATTATGTTTGTGAGAACGACCAGGCCACGCCCGGCGTTAAGCCAGACAGAATAAGAAACCATGGTCTCGCGGGAACCCGGGTTACCACTGAGCGCCAGAATCGAGGGACGCCAGTTTCTGGCGTCGTCAGGCAGATTCTTGAGCAGAAAGAGATTCTTCTGTATCCGGCTGTAAAGGTAACCACGCCGGGCATCGCCAAACGAAATTGCCATGTCGCGCCGCCGCAGATACCACAGCAGCAGAAGCACAACCGCAAAGGCGATCAATGCGGCCTTATAATCGACAAGCAATGCTGAACCGAAGCTGCCGATCACTCCAACCAGCGACATCGACCAGTGAAAATAGCGAAACCGGGGTCTGAAAGAGGGATTAGCCGAGTATGACTCGATAAATGCCGCCAGATTAAGCAATCCGAAAGTGAAAAGAAAAAACATACCCATGATCGCGGCAATCGAGTTGAGAAATATGCCACCAGAGCCGTCGCCGCCCATCCAGAGAAGGGTAAACGTGGCCGCGGCACAAAAATAAAGCCCCAGGCGCGGTTCATCAGATGGGCCGTAGCCTTTGGCGAATGGCCGCAGAAGCGGTACAATCTCATCGCGGGCAATTGCCTGAAGCACACGGGGCGCGCCAACGAAACGCCCCAGGGCACTCGAAAGGGTTGCGGCATAAACACCTGCCACAACCATGAAACCGGCGCCAAACAGTGCATTGTCGACCATGACGTTGAATGGTTCGTTTATGAGTGTTTCACGACCAAAACCACCGCCATAAAAGATGATCTGCAGAAAATAGACCGTTGTCGCAACCAGAAGGGCATAAAGCGTTCCAACCGTCATGCTTTCGCCGGGTTTTTCGAGATCGCCAGACATGTTTATGCCGGCAATGAACCCGGTAACACTCGGAAAATAAATAGCAAACAGATACCAGAAGCCGGTAGTGCCACTGGCACCAGGGACCGGGCCCCAGTTGAGATTGAACTGCTGCCAGCTGAAATTGCCGGCGGCACCAGCGAGATAGATAAAAATCGAACCGAAAAGCACCGCCATAATGGCATACTGGGTTTTAATCGCCCAGTCAGCACCGACCCGGGCAATCAGGAACAGAATTGCGGCGGCGCCCATGCCGATATACATAAAGTATGGCGTCATCGACGGAAAAGCCTTTACCACCGCCTCGGAAAAGCCCAGCAGATAAAATGAGATCGAAACCACCTGCGCCGCAAAAAGCGCCAGACCGATCGCACCACCAAACTCTGCCCCGAGAACCCGCGATACCATAAAATAGGCACCACCGCCCTTGATCGGCATGTTTGTTGAAATGGCAGCCACCGAAAGTGTTGTCAACAGAGTGATGAACTGCGAAAGAAAAAGAATCAGCACCGCATTGAGAATGCCGGCTTCGCCAACCACATAGTTGGCGCGCATGAACATGATGACGCCAAAGATGGTCAGAATACTCGGCGTAAAAACTCCAGCGAAAGTGCCGAATTTCACGGTTCGGTTTTTTCCGGCACAGTTGGCGTTAAGCATCAGACGATTCTCTCCAGAGTTCTTTGTTGCGGCAATTCTAGCATGCGTGGCCACTTTTCGCAATTTTATCGACCAGTTAAATCAGTCAGCCCCTTGGAAAATATGAATTTTTGCTTTATGCTGTAAGAGTTAATAATTCACCGGCACACAGCCACCAAAGGAGAGAGGCATTGGAACAGGAAAACACCACCAGACGTCGTTTTAAGACTTTCCCGAATCTCAAGGCCGAAAGCTTTCAGCACCCCTGGGACCGCCAGGCCATCGGCGCCCTGCAGGCAATCCCCGGGTTCGAATTTCTCGTCACCAAACTGATGGAAATCGGCTTTGAGCAGTTTTTCCGCATCACCAATCTGGCAAGCAACATTCACGTAAAAGGCAAAATGCTGCCGCGCCTGCGCGAAACTCTGCGCTATGCCACCCGCATTCTTGACATGCCTGAACCCGAGCTTTATGTGACCACCCATCCGATTCCAAACGCTTTCACCTACGGCCAGACACGCCCGTTCATCGTCGTAACCTCAGGTCTTATCGAAGCCATGGATGAAGAAGAAGTGTTCTTCGTTCTCGGGCACGAGCTTGGGCACATCAAATGCGGCCATGTTCTTTACCGCACCATGGCGAGAAATTTCAAGATGGTTCTCGATATCGCCGCCGGAGCCACTTTCGGCATTTCCGGTCTGTTGAGCAAAGGGCTGGAAATGGCCATGTTCGACTGGGAACGCAAATCAGAGCTCTCTGCCGACCGTGCCGGCCTCATCTGCGTGCAGAACCAGCACATCGCCAACCGCGCCTTCATGAAAATGGCCGCTGCTTCGCCCAAGCTTTACAGTGAAATGGATGAAGGCGAATTTTTGCGCCAGATAAGAGCTTACGAAGACGCAAGCGATGAATCATTCATCAACAAAACCTATACAGCCTTCATCACGTCGACTATGTCGCACCCGTTCCTGATCATGCGGGCAAAACAGCTCGATTCATGGATCGAAAACGGTGAATTCAGCAATCTGACCGGCATCAACCCCGAAGACGTTAAAGATGCCAGCGACAAGCTCATCGACTTAGCAGAGCAGTAATCTCTTTGTGGTTCTGTGAGACGGCCAGATCGAATGCGGTCTGGCCGTCTTCGCTTTTAAGGGTTTTATCGGCGCCGGCATTGAGCAGCGACTGTACCGCCGGAAAATGACCCTGCTGCGCCGCGAGGTGCAATGGGGTCCAGCCGTCGTTATCGGCCTGGTCGATTTTCGCCCCAAGGCTGAGAAGAAATTCAAGAATCGGCATGCAGCCACGGAAGGCCGCCCAGTGCAGCGGAGTCCAGCCGTCGCGTTCAGTCTTGAAATAATCGGCGCCATGCACGATCAGCATGCGAAATGTCTCTGGCTGCTCGCGGGCAGCCGCCAGATGCAACGGTGTAACACCGTCGACGTTCGCCGCGTCGACCTCGGCTCCCCGCTCAAGCATAGCGGCAAGAACCTCTTTCATACCGTGTTTTGCCGCCAGGTGCAGCGGATTAACCCCGGTTTGGTCAGTTACACGAAAATCTGCGCCGTTCTCAATCATCTGCAGGGCGGTTTTCGCATCTTTGGCTTCAAGAGCGGCCAACAAAGGATCGTTTTCTGCCATGGCGTTTCTCTCCTCGGGGTTGACTTCACTTCTAAATTATCCATGAAAATGAGCAAAGCAACAACTGCATTTTTTCGCAGTCGGCGTATTGATAAGGCGTGATAAAATCATTATACT
The DNA here is from genome assembly GCA_029560455.1 of Candidatus Rifleibacteriota bacterium. Next base: position 10,735 of record JAKQKW010000201.1, on the reverse strand, counting down.
GTTATTTGACGCCCATCGGGTGTCAGCATTTGAAAGATTGTACGGGAGGAAACCATGGGCTTTTTTGCTAATCAGACCCGCTCGGTAATTGAATGGAAAGATGCAGATCCTGATCTGCTCATCTGGCGCTGGGATGGCGCAAGCGATGAATTGAAAAACGCTTCAAAGCTCATCATCAACCCCGGTCAGGCGGCAATTTTCGTCTATGAAGGCCAGATTCGTGCCATTCACGATTATCCCGGCATGTTCGAACTTAAAACTGCCAATATTCCGTTCTTGACGACTCTGACCAAGATCATGCAGAACTTCACCTCAGAACACAAAGCGCATATCTATTTCGTCAGAATCACTGAATTCGTCAACCAGAAGTGGGGCACCAAAGCTCCGGTCAAATATACCGACCCGGTCTATAAATTCCCGGTTGGCATGCGTGCTTTCGGCAATTTCTCGTTCCATATCACCGATGTCCGCAAGTTCTTCACCGAATTCGCCAGCAACATCGAAACCCTGCCGATCAACAGCATCCGCAACGTCATCGTCGACCGGTTCCTGCAGCAGATGACCGATATCTTCGCCTCTGCCGGTTTCAGCTATGCCGAAATCGATAAGAACCGCATGGAACTGTCGAAGAAACTCAGCGAAGCCGTTGCCCCCGAATTTGCCGCTCTTGGTTTCGAAATGTCGGATTTCCGCATCGAAAACACCGATTTCGACGAAAAAACTCAGGAACGCATCGACAAAATCTCTGACAAAATGGCTGATGCACACGCAATCAACGCCATGGGTCAGATCAACAACCAGGGTCTTAACGCCTACGCTACCGTCGAAAGACTCAATGCCATGAACACTGCTGCCGCCAACCCGAATGGCGCAGCCGGCATGGGCGTCGGCATGGGCGCAGGCATGGGCCTCGGCGCCGGCATGGGCATGATGGGTGGCATGATGGGCAATATGGGCCAGCCGACCCAGCAGGGTGGCGCAACTGTTCAGTGTGGTTGCGGCGCCAGCATGAACGCCAACGCCAAATTCTGCCCTGAATGTGGCAAACCGAATTCTACCGGCACCGTTGCCTGCATCGGCTGCGGAGCCCAGATCAAGCAGGGCGCCAAGTTCTGCCCTGAATGTGGCAAACCCCAGTCAGCCACCTGTGGCAAATGCAATGCTTCTGTTCCGGGCGGCGTCAAGTTCTGCCCTGAATGTGGCGAGAAGATTCAGTAATCTTTTTCGCGCCGAAATAATTCAAGTTAAGTTGGTTAAGCCTGCCGGCAACGGCAGGCTTTTTTATTACCCTGAAAAAACCAACCGCCGCCCACTGGGCGGCGGTTGGTTTCGCAATAGTCTTTAAATCAGTTTTACTGGAAGAAAGTAGTCAGACCAAGCACCAGTCGATAGTTGTAGCCATAGCGCTGGTCATTTGTCACCGCAATTGGCACACCGACTTCAAAGGCAAAGTTTTCGGTCGGAGTATAGCGCAGACCCGGTACCACATCGACCTTCATGCCTTCAGCACCCCAGTCTTCACCTGCCACTTCGGCCATGACGGTCACGTTGTGGGTATGCGGGTATTCGATGCCGAAGTTGTAATAGAACTTGTCGGCAAGGCCATCGGGGTAAAACTGGGTATTCGGGTCACCGGTCATCACGTAACCAAGGTTAAGATGGCCGACGACACGCTCGAAACTCTTGCTGAATGCGGTAAAAATTTCGAAGTCGGTTTTGCCGGTGCCGAGACCCTTGTCATCGTTGCCGGTGGGAAACTTGAAACCGACGCCAAAAGCACCGCGCATCTGATAGGAAGGATTGTCGAAAACACGGTATTTAAAACCAAGTTTTGAATCACCAGTACCTGATTCTGAAATGTCGCGGGTCCAGAGAATGCGCGATTTGATGGTGTAATCGATGACCGGAATATGGTAAACGATTTCAAGATCATCGGTCACGGCGTAGTTAAAGAAAATCGGCATTTCGAGCATGTCGCCACTTTCATTGCTCGACAGAACCCTGTCATATACGCGATCAAGATCGAACCAGCTTGAATGAAAGCCCATTTTGAATGAACCGGCTTTGCTGACATCAGCTGAAGTAGTGTGTGTCAGACCGGTAAAGCCAGACATATTACATGCCAGAACTCTGGTTACAGCCTCTTCGAGCGGTACAGTCATCATAGTATCAGAATAGAGCGGCGGCAGAACCGTGCGTGACGGCACCGGCAGAGTGGTTACCGGTGGCAGATCAAGCGGTTCCTGAGAAAAAATCTCGTTATTGCTGCGTACAGCGTTCTGCTGGCCACTCCTGACTACAGGTGCCCTCCCAGCCTTTTTTGCACTCTTCGCCATCGGCACCGGTTTGGCAATGTTGGCCGAAAGGTCGACGCCACCCATATCGCCTGAACGGGTTATAGGCGGCAGACTCAACTGCTGTGGGGCTGCCCCTGCGCCGGGTGCGGCGGTAATGGGTGGCAGCATCTCAGTCTGCCCATAATATTCAGGGGCATTCTGGGTTTTCTGATAAGTGTCGGAAGACCGGCCAATCACGTTCTGCATCGAGCTCGAAAAGCCATTCTGCTTGAGCTGTACCTGCGAATGCGAATAGCTCTGGCCCCAGGCCGACGACGTTACCAGCCAGGCTGCCAATGCGACTATTGCGGTATTTTTCTTCATACCCAGCTCCTTTTCGCCCACCAGCTGCGCGGCTTTTTAGAGCCACCAGTTGAGTGAACTTTTTGACGGCGTACTATACGCCGGGGGTCACATCGGCAGATGTCTGAAGTTTGCTTAGTATTTTAAAAAGGAAATTTACGCCGGGTCGTTAAATTTAAACTGAAGGGCATTGGCACCTTCAGGCAGGGTTATCAGCACATGCCCGCCACGACTCAACCTGCCAAAAAGAATTTCTTCGGCAAGTGCATCTTTGATTTCGCGCTGAATGACACGGGCAAGCGGCCTGGCGCCATGAACCGGGTCGTAGCCTTTCTCTGAAAGCCATAGCCTTGACGACTCATCGAGTTCGAGTTCGACTCCGCGCTCTTTAAGCTGCAGATTGAGCTCTCTGATGAACTTGTCGACAACCAGTTTCATAGTTTCCTGACTTAGAGCGGCAAATGAAATGATGCCGTCGAGACGATTACGGAATTCTGGCGAAAAAAGCTTCTCGATCGCCGCTTTACCCTTGTATTCGGCATCTTTGCTGTCGCGCGAGAAACCGATCGAGCCCTTTGCCATTTCGCGGGCGCCGGCATTCGAGGTCATGATAAGAATGACATTGCGAAAATCGGCCTTTTTGCCGGTATTGTCGGTCAAGGTTGCGTAATCCATCACCTGCAGCAGAATATTGAACACGTCTTCATGCGCCTTTTCAATTTCATCGAGCAGCAGCACAGAATAAGGGTGTTTGCGGATCGAATCGGTAAGCGCCCCACCCCGTTCATAACCGATATAGCCTGGAGGCGCCCCGATAAACCTGGCAACCGCGTGCTTTTCCATGTATTCGCTCATGTCGAAGCGCATAAAATTAACACCGAGTGAGCCGGCCAGCTGCTTGGCAACCTCGGTTTTGCCGACCCCGGTCGGCCCGGTAAAGAGAAACGAGCCAACCGGGCGGGTCGAACCGGTCATACCGGCGCGCGAAATCTTGATTGCCCGCACCAATGCTTCGATGGCCTGATCCTGGCCGAAAATAACCTTCTGCAGGTCGAGCTGCAGATTCTTGAGCTTGTCGAGATCAGAAGTCGAAATGCGCCGTGACGGAATGCGGGCGATACGTGCCACTGCCTTTTCGATGTGGGCCTGCCTGACTACCAGCTCGCCTTTTTTCGCTTTTTTAGCCAGTTTAAGAATCGTGGCCGCCTCATCTATAACATCGATCGCCTTGTCGGGTAAAAACTGTTCCTGAATGTATTTGGCTGAAAGCTCGGCTGCTGCCCTGATGGCCTTGCGGGTAAACTTAACCCCGTGAAATTTCTCATACACCGGGCGCAGACCCAGAAGAATGCGGCGGGTTTCTTCCACTCCGGGCTCATACAGGTCTATTTTCTGAAATCGCCGCGAAAAGGCGCGATCCTTATCAAAATTCTTATATTCTTCAAAGGTGGTGGTGCCGATACATCTGAATTTACCGGCGCCCAGGGCCGGCTTGAGAATATTGGCGGCATCGAGAGTGCCACCGCTGACGGCACCAGCGCCAATGATTGTATGAATTTCATCGATAAAAAGAATAACGCCCGGTATCTTTTCGAGGCTCTTCATTGTCGCCTTCAGGCGGGCCTCAAAATCACCGCGATACTTGGTTCCGGCAAGAAGGGCGCCCATATCTAGCGAATAAATTTTTGTATCCTTGAGGGTTTCGGGCACTTCGCCCTGGTGAATGCGCAGGGCAATACCTTCGACAATGGCTGTTTTACCGACTCCCGGCTCGCCGACAAAAATCAGGTTGTTTTTGCGGCGGCGGTTGAGCACGATAATTGCCCGCGAAACTTCTCGATGCCGGCCAATAAGTGGGTCGATACCACCACGTGCAGCCTTGTCGTTAAGGCATTCAGCAAAACTGGCAAGCGGGTTTCCGGTAACCGCAGCATCGGCTTCTTCGCCTTCGCCGGGCTCAGCATCGGTATAGCCATCTTCATTTTCGCCGGCCTTGCGTATACCGTGCGAAACGTAATTGAGCACATCGAGCTGACTGACGTTCTGCTTCTGCAGAAAGAAAACCGCGTGCGAGTCAGGTTCGCTGAAAATCGCGATCAGAAGGTCACCGGCGCGGGCTTCTTTTTTTTCTGATGCCTGCACATGAATCATCATGCGCTGAATGACACGCTGAAAACCAAGGGTTGGAACCGGCTCTGGCGTTTTACCAACGTTTTTCTGTGGCACATTGGCGGCAAGGTGTTCATCGAGATCTTTTTCGAGCTCGAACAGGTTGGCACCGCAGGCCCTGAGAATTTCAGCGCCTTCTTTGTCGTGCAAAAGCGCATAGAGCAGATGCTCAACGGTTATGTATTCGTGGCGCTCGTCGGCGGCCTGGTTGATAACTGCCTGCAGTATAATGTCGAGATCTTTACTGATCATTCTTTCTCCATATCGCATTTGAGCGGAAAACCGTTTTCACGGGCCAGAGCATGCACCTGGGCAATCTTGGTCTCGGCGATCTCACGGGTATAAACCCCTGCCAGCCCTTTGCCGTTGCGGTGAACGTGCAGCATGATGCTTGTAGCATCGATCTTCGAGCGGCCAAAAACCCTTTCAAGCACTTCAACCACGAATTCCATGGTTGTATAGTCATCGTTGAGCAGAAAAACCTTATACATTGAAGGCTTAGTCGTTTTCTGTCTGGTCTTTTCAACCACCCCGCGTTGCGGGCTGTCTTCATTCTGCCCCATTGGCGGCTCCTTCTTTAAGGCGGGCCAGTTCGGCCGCGGTCTGTTCATTTTCGAGATGCAGGGCTTCCCAGGCGCTCATGGCTGATTCAAGCCTGGCGTTGAGCTCAGCGTGATTCTGTGCCACTTCGGCAACCCGGGTCGGGCTCCATTCAAGCGGCGGGCTGGCCAGCTGGGATTCAACCTCAGCCAGTTGTCTTTCGAAGCCGGCGATCTGTTTTTCATTTTCTTCAATTTCACGTTTCAGCTTCTGCAAACGATTATTGAGCTGTTTCTGCTGTTTGATGTCTTCACGTGCCTGCTGTTTGCGGTCAGAAACCTGCACAACGCTGCCGCCGTCATTGTCTGATTCACTACCACTGAGATCGCGACGCGACTTCGCCCACATATACTGACTGTAGTTTCCTTCATAGACGACGGCACGGCCGTTCTCGATCGCGAGAATCCTGGTTGCCAGGCTGTCAAGAAAGAAGCGATCGTGTGAAACGATGATGATCGTGCCGGTAAAATCTTCGAGCGCATTCAGCAAAGCTTCGCGACTGTTGATATCGAGATGATTGGTCGGTTCGTCGAGCAGCAGCAGATTGCATGGCCGCAGCATCATGCGCGCCAGCCCCAGTCGGCTTTTTTCGCCACCAGACAGCACCCGCACCTTCTTTTCTACGTCATCGCCAGAGAAAAGAAAAGCGCCGAGCAGATTGCGAATCTCGGGCACCATATCCATCGGGGCTTCGCGCATTACACGGTCTTTTACCGTTTCATCGCCCTCGAAGCTGATTTCTTCATCCTGGGCGAAATAACCAAAATGCACGCGGTAGCCGGTTTCGAGACGGCCCTGCCATAGATTGTCTTCGCCGGCAATGACGCGCATCAGCGTCGTTTTACCGGCGCCGTTTTCACCGATGATTGCAAGCCGGTCGCCACGGTTGAGCACGAACGAAACATCTTTCAGCACCTGGTTGCTGCCGTAGGCCCGGGCGATCTTTTCGCCGCGCAGAACCACTTCGCCGCTGTTCTCACAGTCTGGAAAATGAAAGCTGAGTTTCGGCAACGCCCGCACCTGAGCGACGGTCTCGATTTTTTCGAGCTGCTTGATGCGGCTCTGTACCTGCGATGCCTTGCTCGCCTTGTAGCGAAAACGTTCGATAAACTTTTCGACCCGCTTGCGTTCGCGGTCCTGGCGATCCTGGGCGGCGGCGGCTTCCTGAGCCCAGGTTTCGCGGGCTTCAAGAAAACCTGAATAATTGCCACGAAAAACCCGCGAACCCTCAGGCACAATTGCCACTACCGAGCTGGCCAGTTCGTCGAGAAAGTAACGGTCATGCGAAACGACGAGAATACCGCCCGGATATGATGCCAGATAATCTTCAAGAAACGAAATCGATGCGATATCGAGATAGTTCGTCGGTTCGTCGAGCAGCAGATAATCAGGCTCGGTCAGCAGCAGGCGCACGAAATAGCCGCGCATCTGCCAGCCACCCGAAAAGGTTTTGAGCGGGTCATGAAAGCGACTCTCGGGAAAGCCGAAACCCTTCAAAAGCCTGATAGTCTTGGCCTGCCAGGTGTAGCCACCAGACTTCTCGTATTCGGCGATCAAACGTTCGTATTCATCCTGAATTGCGGCACCGGTGCGACCGGCCGCCATTTCAGCCTCGATGCCCTCGATTCGCAGCTTGATGTCTTTAAGTCGCGCAAAGGCCTGGGTTACCAGTTCCCAGAGGGTCATCGTCTCTTTTTCTCGTGCCCAGTTCTGGTTGTCGGCAAGAAAAATTTCCTGCGGCAGATAGCCGATGCAACTTTCTTTTGGGCGGGTCACAACACCGGAATCGGCATGCTCGTGACCGAGAATGATTCGCATCAGAGTGGTTTTGCCAGAGCCATTACTGCCGACCAGGGCAACGCATTCGCCTGGGTTGACGGCAAAGGTCACCCCTGCAAAAAGGGTTCTGACACTGAAAGATTTTGATAAATTGCTGATCTGTAGAGACATACGGTTTCCTGTTATTCAGGCAGAATTCTAACACTTTAACCCTGTGGTTTCAATGCTTGCTGGCCCCCAACTGCGCATTTTTGACTAATGCAGCCAACAGGGTTACAATAAGGGAAGAGAGATCAGAAAGCGGCTTCATTAATAAAACCGCAAAATCTATCACTGGCAGAAAATCTGAAACAGCCAGAGAGGGAGAGAGAAATGAAGGCACTGTTGCTTGTTGATCTGCAGAATGACTTTATGCCCGGCGGTGCCCTGCCCGTAGTAGATGGCGACAGCATCGTACCGCTGGCAAACTGGCTTGCATCAAAATTTGCGGTGGTGGCAGCAACTCAGGACTGGCACCCGCAGAATCACCAGAGCTTTGCCATGAATAATCCCGGCCGACTGGTCGGGGATGTCATTAACCTGAATGGCTGTCAGCAGGTCATGTGGCCGGCTCATTGTGTTCAGGGCAAACATGGAGCTGATTTTCACCCTGAGCTTAAGCATGACCAGCTGCACATGATATTTAAAAAGGGCGTCAACCCGGAAGTCGACTCTTACAGCGGTTTTTTCGACAATAACCGTCGCTACCCGACCGGTCTCGCTGAATGGTTAAAGAAAAAGAATATCAGTCAGCTTTATATCTGCGGCCTGGCTACCGATTACTGCGTAAAATACACGGCTCTCGACGCCATCTCGCTCGGGTTTAAAACCTGGCTGATCGAAGACGCATGTCGTGGTGTCGATCTACAGGCCGGCGACAGCGCCCGCGCCATTGAAGAAATGCGCAATGCCGGGGTCAGCATCATTTCAAGTCGCGAACTGCAGGTATCGCTGGCCTGAAGCCTACATACCCCATTTTTTCAGGTCGATGCCCGAAAGATCGAGATTGGCAACATTGTTGGTGTTGTTCTTGAATTCCTGCAGCTGCTTGACGATCTGCTGACCCGAGTTGAACAGTTCAGACTTGGCGTTATACATTTCTTTAACGGTGCCACTTTTAAAACCGCTGCCACCGAGCGCCTTGATCTTGTTCCAGTTGAGGTCGCCCTTATTTTTCATTGCTGCCAGGGCTTCGCGCACATTCCGGGCGCGATCTTTTTTTGAATCAGACATTTTTCCAAGCCAGTTGCGCTTAAACATGGCATCAGCGCTCAACCCAAGAATATCGTTGTCGAGCTTGCCCATCGAAGACTGAATGTCGTTGAGGCCGCGCATCAACTCGTCACGAACTTTCAAAATCTCGCCCACCGTCATTTTGGTTATGTCGGCACCAGCGGCAGACCACTCACCGGTAAAATCCTGAACGAGTTTTTTGGCGTCGGCTTTTACGCCAGCCATTATACTGCCCTGGGTCGCAAAAAACTTGTTGACGTCACCTACGTCGCGCCAGTATTTATCGAGCTCTTCTGAGCTGTCTTCGCGCATTACCACGAGTTTTTCCTGGGAAAATTCTGGTTCTTCGGCTTCTGACAGGCCGTCAAAGCCGGCCTTTATTTTAAGACTCACAACCAGTCTGCCCGCAGCATCAGGAACGGTAGAAACGTCGAATGCTTCGACATTGCGGCAGACCATCCACTGTTTACCGTCGAAACGCCTTATCAGGTCTGGCTTAACAAAAAGGTAGCTGAGAGGCACGTCTTCATCTTCTTTTTTGCCAGGTTTTCGCACCTTTATCTGAATGACATCGTCACTGACCTGTTTAAATGTGCCCTTGCGTGCCTGACTCAAGTCGTTTTCCAGCAATTTCAGCACCTTGTTGGCTTCCTGTTTGACGTAGTCACGGCTGAGAACGAGAGCCCGCTTGTTGGCTGAATCCTTCAACAGGAAATAGATCGGCACCGAAATAATGGTCAGGATGAAGAAGGCAACCATCAGTTCTACCAGAGTCATACCTTGTCGCTTCATAACGATCTCCTTCACGGTTTCAGGGCCTGACAATCAGAAAAGACTTGTTGCGCACCACCTGCGGCCCACCGGCCCGGCTGAATGAACATGAAATATCTGTCTGCACCATGGTTCTATCGAGCTTGCCTTCTTTTGCAAGAAAGCTCCAGCTGCCGACAACGGCAAAATCCTTGTGCTTCTGCTGAATCTTGAGAACTTCGTTAAGACTGATCGGGTAAAAACCGTCAGAAAGCTGAAATGGCCCGGCGAATTCCTTGTCGGCACCCTCAGCCTCGGCCCTCTCATAAAACTTCTTGAAAGGCATCGCCATCAGCTCACTTTTGACGCTTTCAAGAATTCTTTCGGCCATCTGAATCTTTTCGGTTTCGATTGCGGTGGTGGCATCGCCCGACGACATCTGCGTCAGTGGCACAAGTGCCAGAATGAGAATCGCCAAGGCAATGGTTATCTCAACAAGGGTCAACCCCTGGTGATACCGATTAATTCTGTTTATCGAAAGATTGAGCATTTTGCAGGTCCTATTGTGGCTTTTCAAACTTAAACGCGGCGGTCTGAGCACTGAAGGTAACATAATAGCGTGTCGGATCCCATTTGGCTACCGGTCTGATCATCGACATCAGCGAACTGCGACAGTGGTTGGACTCATAGTAGACATGCAGGTTTCCCTGACACTCTTTGCGGTTAAAGCGGTTAACCACCAGATTGCCATGAACGGTAAGATTTGCACCAATCGGGTTCATCAAGCCCTTGTCACCAAACAGACAGGCATAAACCTTGCGGTCACCATAGTGATTGACGATTGCGCCGTTACGTGCCACCAGCGAGAAAAGCGTGGCATTGCCGTTCGCATCGAAATCTTCACGGGTCACATTGCCCTTGAGATGTATATTGGCGGCTGCAACAATGATACCGCGGCCCATAACGTGCAGATCACCATCTATCCAGAGGTTGTCGTTGACAAAGGTTATGCCGTCACAGATAAAAGTCTTTTTACCGTTATATTCGATGCAGCGGTTGTCGAGATCGCGGTTGAATTCAAGCGAAGACGGGTAAAAGTAGCTGGCCTTTTTCAGATACTGAGTAGGGGAATAGATATTCGCCGGCAGATTGCCCGGATCGTTTGGGTTCCAGGCTGATTTGCCCTCATCATCGTTTTTGTATGGCGGGAACCCACAGAAACCGTAAGGTTCTTTTTCGGCCTTGGCCCAGAACCAGGGCACCGGAATCTCAAGACCGAGAAAGCCGATAATCGGAATCGGCGGAATCAGAATCTTGACCAGCAGCAGACGGATGTGGGTATAGACCTTTTTAAGATAGCCCTCGACGCGCAGCGAAAATGGGAACTCAAGATGAAAGTTGCCAAAAAGCATGGTTCTGGCAAATCTTGGTGGAATCGGCAACCAGTAACCGCCACTTCCCCCGGGTTCGCCGCCGCCGAAGTAGCCCCAGTCAAAGGGCTCGCCCTTATCCCAGAAATTGTAGTA
>JAKQKW010000195.1 GCA_029560455.1 Candidatus Rifleibacteriota bacterium | reverse complement strand
ACCTGCGGTTGCTGCTTTTATAAGTCATCCCTGCGCACAGGCAGGGATCTAAGCTGTAGACATAATTCCCGCCTGTACCCCTGGTATAAGGGCGGGAATGACGTGAAAATCACTGCTGCCTTTATTTTTTTTAGGATTTTTCAGGGCGTCAGATAAAGAAGGCCGCAGCCAAGCTCTATGGCACGGCCTATTGGCTTCTGGCGGAGGCGGTCGAGAGCATCGCGGTTTAAGACTTTGAGAATACCTTTGATCGTTACCGTCTGTTGCTGCCTGTCTTCGCCCCCTTCATTGTAATAGATGCAGTTGTTGGGGCCGAAGCCATAATTGATGATCGTGGCTGTTTTACCCAGCTGCTTCTGCAGCCAGGTTATTATTGCCGCTTCGTCAATTTCGTCGCCTGGCATTATTTCGGCTGGCGGCGCAAGGAAAATGGCAAAATCGAGGGTTTCGGCAATCAGGGGCAGGTTGTCGAGCTCGCCCGTTTCGATGAGCTGACATTCAGGCATCATCTTCATCATCGGCCGTACTTCTGAGTAAACGAGCATCTGCACAACAACCCCGATTTTGTACCATTCGAGGCGATAGAAAAACCTCCCGCGCTGCGGCGCGGGAAGGTGTTCGAAGTGACTTGCGATTGCCGTGTTTATTTCCGGCGGGTTGTAGATCTTCTGCCGGTTCAGCAGAAATTTACTCTGATACATGGCTCAGATGATCGAAGCGTCGGTTTCTCGTTCGACTGAAGTCTGACCGTCGAAGTCGACCGGCCGGTTTTTTGATTCTTTCTTCTCGGCTTTTTCCCGTTTGCCTTTGAAGAAGTAGTAGGCCATTATTGCGAGCGGCACAAAGTAGAACCAGAAGAAGAAGTTCCAGGGGTTCTCGATGCCGGGCGGGGTATCCTGTGGTGCCCATCTGAAACGGTCGAGGTTGTAGAGAATCGCGATGATCGACGACCAGACGAAAAGAAAGTTTGGAATCGCTTCAGCGGCGCTCATCAGGCCCATGCCGTTGGTGCGGTCTTTGGTAAACGGGTAAAACAGATTGTTTCCCATGAATCCTGTCGAATCTTCGATGATGTGAACCATAGAGCCGAAGAGAATTATAAGCGGGTAGAGCAGCCAGCGAGGAATCGTGTACAGCTCCGGATTTGGGCCTTCTGCAACGGTGAAGAAAGTAAAAATACCAACAATCAGGGCTATCAGAAGACCGAGGGTGAAACTGTGCGACCAGGTGCGGTGCCATGGCAGAAAGACGATTTCGACTTTGCCAGTCGGTCGCTTGACGAATTCGAAACAGGGGCCCGTCATGATCGCGATCTGCGATTTTTTATCGAACTGCTGGAAGAATTCGCAATCGACCTTGACGCGCGCATTGGCTCTGACCGGGTCTTTCAACTCGGTGCCTTCGAACGGAATCTGGCCGGTATCGACTTCGGGGCCGATTTCGACGACGACTTCACTGGTGGCCGAATCGAAGCCAAGCGTGTAGCTGCGCCAGCGGTTCGAGGCGAGCTGCATGGTGTGCAGCTGCACAGTGCCTCGGCCTTCGGCGATTGCTTTTCTGATGGCGTTGGCAACACCCTCAGCGATAACTCTCGCGTCGAGATTGTCAGGATCTGGTCTGATTTCGAAATCAGACTTGTGAAAGTAGCGGGCGAATTTGAAGTCGAGGGTATCGGGCATGATGCCGAAGATACCACCGAGACAGAGAATGAAAGACTGTTCTTGAGAGGCCATGTGAACAGCCTGCGGAAAGAAACTTGCTACGGCGATGCCGGAAATGAAATGTGTAAAGCCTTTCATATCAGATTAACCCCAGAAATCTTAATACGTCGTTTCCGTAACCTGCCATATTGAGGCAGACCGGAAGCAGCAGAACGCCCATGAGGTTCATTCTGCGCGCCTGAAACATTACGGGCAACAGACCAATACCAGTGGCAACGGCCATGATTGCCATGCCGCCCAGGCCGGTGAAACTGTAGACCCCGGGAATTACGAGAATGAGAGCAATTACAGAAACCCAGTGATAGGGAATCTTTTCTACCATTTTGATACACAGCTTTGTGAAAGGCATAAGCATCAAAAACGAAATGCCGGCAGAGAAAAGCATCAAAGCGACGAACAGTGCGTATTCCTTCATTGTCAGAACTGAAACGACCGGAGTGACGATCCAGGCCAGACCGCCGCGGGTCAGACTCAGGCCGGGTATGAAGAACAGCAGAAACGAACCGACATAATAGACGGTTTTGCAGGTGCCATAAGACATGACGAACAGGCGCCCGTCACGCTGCGCGGTTGCATGCCCGGCCATCAGGCCGCCGACGCCGGCAGTGACGATCGGCACGTAAGCCGCGAAGAAACCGCCGAGAAAGCCACCGAAAGTGCCGCGCACCACGAGTTCCCAGTCGAGTTCCATTGACGGTGATTCGTGCTGTTTCGGTATCGAGCCAATATTGATGATATTGGTGATCAGCCACGGAATCGCAAACAGACCCACGAAAACCGGAGTGATGCTCTGAAAGGCGAAATCGACCGGTACCATGGTCTTGGCCATGACGATAAAGCCGAGCAGCCCTGAGAGAAGAAAGGTTATCAGGCCCACGCCCAGAAATTTCCAGCCCTCGAGGAAATTGGCCCAGCAGCTGTCTGACTGACTGATGCCTTTAGGCCATTCAGAAAGCACGGCATACGAGATGACCGCGCCGATGATCCAGAACATGTGCGGGCTGGTGATTGTTTTGAGACCAGGCAGAAACAGCAGGAAAAGCGGTGCCATGACCGCCAGAGCGATGATGCCGCCGAGGGCGCCAACGCCGGTGAGAATGACCGATTCGTAGCCTCTACCTTTGGCGAGCCAGTCGGCGCTCGGCAGAATGTAATACGACAGACTTTCGTCACCTGGCCCGAAGTAGGTCGCCGGAACCGTGTTGAGTATCGAATAGCCGACAATCATGCCAATGCACAGCGATACGAGCTGCATCGGCGCCATGGTCGCTTCGAATTTGAGAATCACGAGAAGAAAGATGCCAATGACGTTGTAGATGTGCAGCGCCGGCAGAAAAGAGATCAGACACGAGAACAGCACGCCGATGGTGCAGAAGTAAAGAAGGTCAAGGTATTCCGGATGCAGAAGGTGTTCCAGAAATGCCATGCTCAGTTACCTCCTGCGGGCAGATTATCCACAGCCGCCGGAGTTTCGGTGGTGGCAGCGGAGGCAGAAGGCGCAGAGGGTTCAGCCACCGGGGCCGGTTCAACAGCTGAATTGCCTGAATCGCTGGTTACCGGGGCAACCGGGGCGTCTACTGCCGGTGTTTCAGATGGTGCCGGGGCAGGTGTTTCAGTGGCCGGGGCTTCGTTGGTGACGGTGTCAGCGCTGACTCTGCTGACAACTTTGAAAGCGCCTTTTTTGAGCACCTTGACTTCGAGCTTATCTTTGAAGGTTTCGACTTTGCCGTTGGCTTCGATGAGGTCACCGGGGCGCAGCGGTTGGTCTGATTCAAGGCAGTCAGCCGGAACCCAGACCGGGAAACCTGATTTGCCGTCATCGATATTGATGATGGTGCCGGTCGGAAACTTTTTAGTGCTGAGCACGCTGCCGGTAACATTGACAAAGCGGCCGATCAGGCCGTTGTCGATTTTGTCGGGATCGACGTCTTTAACGGTTTCAGGGGCCGGTGCCGCGCCGCGCTTGATGAAGGCGATATGCTCATGAGCGTTGATCAGCAGACTGGGGGTGTCTTTCTGAAACCTTACCTGGCCTTCGATCGAGATTACATCGCCTTTGTTCGGCACGAGGTTTTTCGCTTCGATTTCCTTTGCGACCTTGGCGTAAGCAGAAACTCTTATGGTAAGAGGGTTCTCGGCGTCGCCCTGAGTCATGACAAAGCCGAGCGAGCCCCATTTGGGGTGTACACCATAGCTCTGAGTGACTTCACCGACAATACGCACATGCGCAAAGTTGCTCAGCGGGCCGAGATCGGCAATTTTTACTTCCGGGGTTTTGACGTGTCGGGCGAAAAAGAGCAGCATCAGCAGACCCACGGTTGAAGTGAGCACTGCAACCCATTTAAAAACTCTGATCGACAAACGTTTCTGAGTCAATGCCTGACAGTATGGGCAGCGGGTATAGATGCCGACAAAGCGCCCACAGCTCTGGCAGTGGGTTTCCTGGTGGTAACGTTCTTCCGGGGTCTGGGTCTTTGGTTTTTCCTGTTCCATGATTTCCTCGGTTTTCTTAGAATCCTGACTTGAGAACCTGAATAAGCTGCATTACCAGCTTTTCAGGGTAATCTGGCGGCAACTGTTCTGGAAAGGCGAATACCATAGCTGTTGCACCGGTGTGGGCGATTTCGTAATCGCTGCCGGCGGCAACTTTAACCTTGATCGGCGGGTTTTCATTCGCCAGACCGAGACTGACGGCATCGGCAATCATTTTGCCCCGGCCGCCGCGATGGTAGTGTCTGATGCTCATGCCGCCAGCCAGTTCGCGTTTGAATGACAGCAGCATGTCGAGTTTCTGGTCGAGATTGGCTTCGAGAACCGCCTGATATTCAGGGTTCTGAATGTTCTCGGGCAGGTTCAGTCTGACAACTTCGGCGCCGGCGCTCATCAGAGGCTTAACCAGTTTGCGCACCAGATTATCGAAGCTGAGCGGTGCCATGATGGCAATTTTTTTACCGAGCATTTTTTCGGCGACCGGTGCGAGTCTGATTTCTGGTAACGCCAGCGGTTCGCCGGCGGTTTTTACCCAGAAATCAATCTTTTCATAGCCGAGTGGTGGCTGAATATCGAGTTTGATATTGCCGTAAATCATCGGACACTGGCAGAAGAAATAGCCACCCGGGCCGGTATGTGTCTGCCAGTTTTTACCGAATCTGACTTTTGCGTTCTGAATCGGGTTACCGGCACTGGTGAGCAGGCGGCCGAGAACGTAGCGCTGCACCGGGCGGCGCACCGGAATGTCGTAACGGGCAATAACTTCGTCTTCGATTACCAGGCCGACCGCGACAAAGTCTTTTTCATTGCCGTCAAGTTCGAGGTAGAGATTGCTTTCGCCCTTTTCTGAAGTGCGGGCGTTGATGATTTTACCCTGATAATGCAGTGCAACATCGGCAGCACGTGCGTTGACACGGCCCTGATCGTCACGCAGCGTCACCTTGAGCGGAAAGCGACCTTTGAAGCCTTCTGCTATGAAAGGAGCGACCGGTTCGACGCTGCTGTTGGCAAAAGGCAGGCTGACCTGAAGTTTAACGCGGGTGCGCGCCGAATATGAGCCATCGGCGGCGGTGAAGGTCAGTTGCACGTCATATTCGCCGCTGGCAAGCGGACGATTGTTATACAAACGGTATGAGTGCCCAAACGAGGGCAACTTGTCGAAGCCAAAACCCGAAGCGTTATCGGGCACGATGCGGGCATGGACTTTGGTGATTTCCTTGCTGGCGGTGAAAATCAGGTTGAAATAGGGAGTGTCGATCTTGACCGGGCCGTCGGCGACGAGCAGTTTAACTTTGAGCAGACCGTCTTTGAAAGATTCCTTGATTGCCTGGCGCAGCGCTTCGGCCTGGTTGGTCAGGGCTTTTCCTGTTTTGAGACCCTTTTCAATGTGTGGAATCGAAATGTAACCACCTTCGGTGAGCACCGCCGGAGCCGGGTTGTTTCGCAGAACGAAGAAACCGGCAGGAACTATGATTGATTCTTCCCCGAAACCGAATTCGGCGAGTTCATCGGTCATATTGCGGCCAACCGCCTGCGAAATGCCGTGGTCGATCGCGTTGTAATAAATCTCGCTGCGGTCGGTATTTCTCGGCTTGAGCGAGGCGTTGTGGTGAATTGAGACGAAAAGGTCGGGCTTGAGCTTTTCAGCCATGGCGACACGCTCACCGAGACTGAGCGCCATGTCTTTTTCGCGTGTCATCTTGACCTCGGCACCGTCGGCCCGCAACAGATCTCGCAGATAGCGGGCGACACGCAGATTGGTGTCAGATTCCTTGAGGCCGGTGGGCCCGACAGCACCCGGGTCAGCTCCGCCATGCCCTGGATCGAGAAGAATTGAGATACCCTTGAGGGGCTTCAGGTTCTGGGCAAAGCCTGCGGTTGCGATAAGCAGAAACGACAAAAAAATAGCTATTCTGTTGAATTTCATGCATCAATCTTACCATAAGCTCAGCAACCTGCAAATATTGAGAATGTACCACAAAAAAACATTTTTCGTTTCCCTGGTCGGGGTATGTATTCTCCGGCAGTTACAGCAACTGCTGATCCGGCCCTTTTTAAACCTATGGCCATCGCTTGCTGGATTGGATTTGCAAAATCTGGTAATATTTTGTTAGAGCGTATTCAGAAGTTTAGTGGGAGGTGTGCCGATGCGGAGCATTCTGATTTTTCTGGTGGCTTCTCTTCTGAACTGCGCGACAATTGCCTTTGCCTGCAATCCTGAGCCGGGGCCTCAGCATTTTCCTGTTCTGAGCGTCCCTCCGGCAAGAATAACCACCGGATATTTCAGTAATTACAATGGTCTGAATGGTCTGCCCTGCAACGATATCAGGTCGATCCTTTTTTTCGACTCGCCAGGTGGTAAAAACTACGTGGTCGTGGGCACCGCAGGGAAAGGGCTGATGATTTTTGCCGATGAAACCTGGCATGTCAGCGGGAGCGGGCTTTTTCAGTTTCCTGAACTGACAGTTACCGCAATGATGAGGGTTGCCGCTGACAATTTCCTTCTTGGCACCCCGGCAGGGCTCTATAAAGGCTTGTTTGAAAACGAAAAATTTGTGTTCGCGCCGGTTGAAACCAGCTACAAAGATGTGATGAACGTCACGGCAATTGCCCGTAACCCTGAAGAAGAAAACAGTTTTTTGCTCGCCTGCGACCGCACTGCAGGTGTTCTTGCCCGTGATACTTTCAGAGAATTCAAAATTCCGCCGCATCTTAGCCCGACAGGCTTTTCTGCTGTAATTTCCTGCGATCTTGGCAGTTTTGCCGGGTGCAACGGTGGTATTTACCAGATCAGCGGTGATGGTATAACACCATGTGAGGGAGAAATCGAGAAGGCCGGATGGGTCAACGGTTTCGCTACAGCAAAAGAGAGACTGTTTATCGCCTCTTCGAACGGGGTCAGCCTGCTGAAGCCTGACGGAAAAATGGAAAGCCTGCTTCCTGGAGTCTGGGCGACATGTCTCGCATTCAGCGCCGCACCCGAAGAATTGTTGTCCGGCCAGAGCTTCAAATCTTTTGTCGCTGCCTCTCCTGAAGGTTCAATGCGCCAGGAAGAAGAGAACCTCGACCTGTTGCGCGATAGATACGCCGCCCTGCAGAGAGAATACCAGGAATACACGCGGCGCTTCGCCGGTCAGCAGGAAGCGGATCAGAATGCTGTGCTCGAAATGTACCAGAAGTTTTTCGATTTCGAAGATGCCTGCCGGCAGGCTATCGTCAACAACCCGGCAGAAAAACTGGTCAGCCCTCTGTTGAAAGGTCTCTGGGTCGGAACGCAGGACAGCGGCCTGGTTCTTTTTGCTACCAATGGTGAACGCTACCATCTGACCGCTGAAAATTCAAAATTGCCTTCCGACGACGTTACTGCGCTTGCCTGTGGCCCTGATGGCGAAACCTGGATCGGAACAGCCAACGCCGGGCTGATGCGTTACTCCTCAAGGTCGATCGACGGCAAGGGCAAGGTGCAAAATCTGCTTGCCTGCCGTCCGACGCGTGTGCGGGTGCTTTCTGACATGCTGCTGATCGGAACAGAAAATGACGGCCTCTATATTTACGATATCAAATCTTTGCAGCAGGCCGGCCATTATGCTTTCACTGGCTTTCACCGACGGGTAAGCGATTTTGCTCTCGACCGCGACGGCAATCTCTGGGTTACCGGCGATGCCGGAGTCTACATCTGGAACGGCAGCAGCTGGAAAAAGGTCGCTTTTCCTCCTAAGGTAAAGACTCCCGAAGGCATGGCTTCAAGAATTGTTATTGACAGCAAAAACAGAATCTTTGTTGCCTTTGCGGCTAACGCGATGGTTTGTGAGCAGATCTGCCTCTACAACGGCAGTTTTCTCGAAAGGACCGATCCGGCAACTGTTCAACGCCTGCTGCAGGCGAGCGGCACCCAGCAGCTCGAAGCGCTACAGCTGCACGGCCTCGCAGGCACCTACATGCGCGATTTCAACTTTGGCAACGCCAGCGCCGCCCTTGCTGCCTTCGAGAATGGCGAACCGAGCCCGGTAACGGCAATGCTGAACACCGAACATTATTTGCTGACGGGCATGGAAAACGGTCTGCAGAAGATTTTTGACGGCGAAAGCTATAAGCAGCTCTCAGAACTTGGTACCGGCAGAATCGGCGCGATTCGAAATTTTTTCCGCCTGCCCAGCGGCATTATTGTCATTCAGGGCCTCGAAGGTATAAGCGAGTTCGACGGCCAGCATTATCGGCTTATTGAATCACCGGCAACCGGTGCGGGCTGGTCTATTACCGATATGTGCCCGGATCAGTTGAACCCCGAGACCTACCGCATATCGTTTTCGGCTTCCGGCAGGGGTGGTTACGCGCGCTACCAGGGCAATTTCTGGGAAAAACAGCACGTGAACAGCCCGGTTCTTTCTCTTGCCCAGGCCGACCGGATCATCTTTCTCGCCACCCCGAACGGCGTCGACTACCTGATCGAATAGGTAAATTTGAGCTGGTAGCAGACGTTGAATGCCCGGGAGATTTCTCTGCCTTGCTCGATGCTTTGGGTTAATTGCCAGAATGTGAAATCAAACTCTGGAATATGGCTTTTCTATTTCGAGCCTTGGAACGACTGAAAGATGTTTTTCATTGAAAGAGTGTATTGGAACTCCAAGGCCAACTGCCGTCTCACCAATCAGAATATCTGCAATGCTTGAGCCATGACTCAGCCGAGCCATTGAAAATGTTTGAATAGCCCTTCTATAGTCTCCTGTTGTCGGCCAAAAAAGGGGAAATGGTTTGAAAAGTTTTTTTATTCGTTGCATCTGCAGCCTGTTTTCAGCTCCTGCCATCAACTCAAACAATGAAAAACCAGAAATAGCCAAAGGTGTATTCATGCCGAGAGATTTAAGCCAGGCAATCGCTGGTGGGTATTGACGTTGAATATCTACCAGGATGTCGGTATCAACGAGAATCATGCTCTTCGTCCTTGTGTGTCCAGGCTTTCTCTCGAAGTTCCCGCGCGAAGTCGACGTTATCCTTTATATCTGTTCGATCCTTCCATATTCCGACTAATCCAGAATTTAACAGTTCTTCCACTGTCATCGTCTTAGCCTCTGTCTTATCAACGTTATGCTTTTTCATTCTGGGCATAAATACTCCATATATTCGGCCGAGTTCCGCTCACCTTGATCATACCATAGATGTTGTTTGCTTTGATATTCAATCTGATTGTAGAGCAGCAACAAACTTATTACGAAATTTCTATTCAGGCATGGCTTTTTATTCCATGTATTTGTCAAAAAACTGGTAATCAACATCATATATTGTTCTTGGTTTGAGCCCAATTTCTTCTTTTTCCATCATATTGATCAGGGTTTCAGCGTCAATAAGCTCAATTGGCGGAGCCCCTTCTCTTGCAGCTTCCCGTTTTGCGTCTTCAGAAAAATTCCCGGTAGTTATCATTATGCCTTTGTCTGCTCTTCCTATCATTGCATTTCTTAGATCTCCGATTTGTGCTCTGGAGACCGTCCCGCTATATCTTTTGCACTGAAATATAACTTTAAAACTTACAAAAGGATTCAGCTGCAATGTGCCATAACCATCTATTCCACCGTCCCTGCCCTTGGGTGTGACTTCGACGTTTTCAAATCCGTATAGCCTCAGAATATATTTACACAAGCGTTCAAAACCGTCTGGCGAAATTTTTCTTAAAATAGCGAGCAGCTTTTCGCGATGCGAGAATTCTTCAATGCTGTCGATACTTTCAATTTTTTCTTCAGGTGCATCTTTTTTCTCGATCGATATTTCTGTTTCCTGTTTTCCCTTGCGATGCTTTACATGAGCATCCACCCATTTTTTGAAAAGGCGTCTGCTGTCATCTTCGCCCAAAAATGTTTTTCGCCCCTGTTTTGAAAGCTGCCAGACACCACGTTTCTCAGAAAGTATTAAACCTTCCCATACAAGGTATTGCCTTGCCCAGCAGACCTGGTTATGAAACCTTGGTGTTCCGCTTTCCATCAATTCTTCAACTTTTTCGTCAGGCAGATTCAGGTTTTTTGCTATAAGCTCTGAAACTTCTTTCGGTGTTCCCGAGTCGCCAAGTTGGCGCAATGCGTCCAGAAGCGGCCCCATCCACTTGACGAATTCAGCTTTCTGAGCCTTTGCTTTTGTCCCCTCACTGACAGGCTTAACCTTCTCTATTCTATTATTAATGCTCAATTGAAATCCTCATCGTTATTTTGCGCTAGACACGCATGTATCTGAAAAACTTCGTTTTGCTTTTGACACTTATTTTGGCGGCCGCAGGCTGGCGTCGTCAGTAGCGCCAGCCCATTTTGGTGGCGAGGTCGGCGAAGTGTTTCTTTTCGTCTTCGCTGAGGTTTTTGGGAATCGCGACTTCAATTTTTACCATCAGGTCACCGCCGGGAAGACCGAGGCCACGCAGGCGCAGAGCGTCACCAGGCTGGCTGCCGGGGGGGATGGTGAGAATGAAATCCTGGCCGCGCGGGTCTTTCAGCTTGATTTTGCTGCCCAATACCGCCTGTGCCAGATTTACGCAAATTGTCGTCTCGATGTTGT
Source organism: Candidatus Rifleibacteriota bacterium (assembly GCA_029560455.1). The sequence goes on along the minus strand of JAKQKW010000195.1, from coordinate 27,816 downwards.
GACCTCTGACCTTGAACGGGTGCTCGTCTTCAATTTCGAGCTTCAGGTTGTAGGAACCGCCAGAAGTGCTGACCCGGAAAACCGAACCGTTCGTCGAACCCGACGGAATATCGATCGTCTGTGTGCCACCGGGCAGGCCGCTGACCTGAACCTTGCCGCCCGAAACTGCGGTCGAAAGGGGTACTTTCAACGTCGCCGCCGACTGTTGTGAATGGCCACCATGCCCACCGTGGCTGCGCGAACCGAAAAAGCTCTCAAAGCCGCCGAATGGTGAGCCGCCACTTTTGCCGCGGTCGCCTCCGCCGAGATTCAGACTGTTGAGAATCTGTTCGAAAAAGTCGCCGGTGTTGCCGGAACCTGAACTGAAAAAATCGCCGAACGGGCCCTCTTTCGAAAAACCTTCAAAATTGAACGAACCGCGGCCCAGACGGGCGGCATCGTATTTCTGCCGCTCATCATCGCGCCCGAGAACCTCATAAGCCTCGGAAATTTCCTTGAATTTCTCTTCAGCCTTGTGATCGCCCTTGTTGATATCAGGGTGATACTTCTTTGCCAGGCGCTTGAAAGCTTTTTTGATGTCTTCCTTGCTGGCGTTCTGTGGCACTTCGAGTATCTTGTAATAGTCTTTCATGGCCCGAATTATATCACAAAGTTTTTTGACTGCCAAAATTTGTTGCCAGAAATTTGCACCGGCCTGCCAGAAAACTGGCACCGCTTTACGGCTCGAAGCCCCATTCTTGCTCCACACAAGACTTCTCCCAGTGGCAGACTTTTTGCTTGCTCAAAGCAAACACTTTTAACTGGAGCAAAGAATGAAATCAGGTTTGAAGAGTATCGCTACCAGCATTGCAGCTTTTTTCATGCTTGTTTCTGTGTCGGCTTCGGCGCAGAATGACTGGGTTGACGCTACACACCTGTTTGAAGAAGAAGTCAGATCGGTTATCGACACGGTCAGCCGTGACCCGGAACCGATGTTTCTGATGCGCAACCGCGCTGCCGCTCCAGAAATCCGTAGCTTTGCGATCGGCGATACCCAGACCTTCTGGACCAAAAACATCGTCGAAAACAAGTTCGAAGAAACCCGCGCCGTGCTCAAGGCCATCGGCAAAAACTGCTATGTTTTTCTCGAAGAAGGCAAGACCCTCGCCCCCGAAGCGATCGAAAAGGTGCGCAAAAGCTTTGATGAAGTCATCTACCCGACCAACACCACAAACTTCGGCTCAGAATGGAAACCCGGCATCGACGGTGATGACCGCATCTATCTGCTGATGTTCGATATCAAAGACGGCTACAACGGCACCGGCGGCTTCGTCGGCGGTTATTTCTACGCCATCGATGCTTACCAGCAGGAAAAACTGCCGGCCCACCTCAAATCGAACGAGCGCGAAATGCTTTACCTCGATATCAACCCATCTGACCCGGCGTCAGATCGTTTTCAGAATACGATTGCTCACGAATTCCAGCACATGATTCATTTCAACCAGGATTCGTCAGAATACACCTGGGTAAACGAAGCCTGTTCGCAGATCGCGCCCTATCTCTGCGGTTTCGGTCACGCCAATCAGGTTGTTTCTTTCATGCGCACTCCCGACAACAGTCTTACCGCCTGGTCAAAGCAGCAGATGCTCGCCAACTACGGCCAGGTCTACCTCTGGAACTACTACATCCTGCACCATTACCTGCGCGAAAATCCCGAAATGCGCACGCAGTTCTTCAAAAGCCTTGTCGCATCGAAGAAACAGGGCGTCGCGGGCTATGTAGAAGCTCTCGGGGCCGTTTCCAGAGGCTTTACCCAGACTTTTGACCGTTTCGCCATCGCCAACTTCGTCAACGATACCCGCGTCGCCAAAGGCGAATTCGGCTATGATAAAACCCTCGGCAAGCTGAAACTGCCGGTTTCAGACACCGTTGCGGTGCTGCCTGGCGAAGTTGCCGGCGAAGTTTTCCTCTGGAGCGCCGATGCCGTGAAAATCGACCTTGCCAACGCCCGTAGCAGCCTGAAGGTCAGCTTTCAGGGTTTCCGTGGCAAGATGGGTGAAGACCAGTATAATTCGTTTACCGTTGCTCTCTTGATGCAGGATTCAACCGGCATGAAACCGTCGCAGATTTCATACATCAACGTGCAGCCAATCGGCAGCAAACTGCAGGGTGGGGAAATCGCCATCGATGCTACTGCCGGCTTTGACTCCGCAATGCTGATCATTGTCGCCCAGGCCGACGAAGAAGTCGACGACCGTGTTTACGCCAACGCCATCGGCATGAAATATACCGTTAAGGTCACCGATTCTGGTGCTGCAGTTGCCAGAGCCATTGCTCCGGTCGATGTCAGAGCCACGGTTGCCGCCTATGCTGGTGCTGCCGGCAATCTTGAAACTTCAGACGAAGCCGCAGTGATGATCGCTCTGCAGCAGCTCGAAACCGCCCGCAATGCCCTGACTGCCGAACTGCAGAGACAGCTTGAAAGCGGCAGCGAGAATGTTTCTGTCTCGGTCGACGAGATGATCGAAGCCGGCGAAATCAAGGCCGAACTGGTCGCGCCGCTGCGCAAAACCCTCAAAGAAGCTGAAACCTTTAACTTCTGCAGGTAACAAAAAAATATTTTTTTGCTGGCGGCATGGCGGGGTGGGGTGGGTTTCAGTATAATCAAAAAATAAGCATCCTCATCAGGAGATAGAAGCCTGCATGCCGAATAAAATCCTTAAATCAGCCTGTGCCGCAGTGATTGCCGCTTTACTTGCTCTGCCGGCATACTCACAGACCGAAGAAGGAGTAGATCTGACGCAGTTGTTTGCACGTCAGACAGAAGCTCTGGCCGATACCCCTGATCTTGAAGTGTTTTCAGGCACTGCCGCCGCTGCACCGCAGATTCCAGGGCTGGTTGCCTACGCTGACCAGAAACCCCGCGAAGCCGGTGATATCGAAACTTTCAGCACCTTCAATGTTGTCAGAAACGCCCACGAAAATACCAAAGCCCGACTGACCAAAATCGGCAAGCACTGCCTGATATATGTTGAACAGGGCCGCAACGTTAATTCGCAGACTATTGCCCGCATTGCCGCAGCTTTTGACGGTAAGATTTATGCAGAATGCCGCTCGATGTTTGGCAACGAAAGATCACCCGGCATCGATGGCGAAGCGAAAATCACTCTGCTGTTGCTCGACGTTAGAGATTTCTACAGTCCCGAAAAAGGCGTTAAAGGCTTTACCGCCGGTTATTTCAATGCCGGCGACTGCTATAGCCGCAGCAAGTTTCCGAACAGCAACCAGCGCGAAATGCTTTATCTCGATATTTATCCCGGCGACCCGGCTTCTGATAAATTTCTGAGTGTCCTTGCCCACGAATTTCAGCACATGATCCACTGGAGCGCCGATCCGAAAGAATTTACCTGGGTCAACGAAAGCCTGTCGCAGCTGGCTCCTTTTTTGTGCGGCTACGGGCACCCGTCGCAGGTTGAAGCTTATATGCGCAGCCCCGATAACAACATGCTTGCATGGTCTGACGATAATATGCTCGCCAACTACGGCCAGGTCTATTTCTGGGCTCAGTATATTTCGACACGCATCGCCAGCACCGACGAACGCCGCCGTGCCTTTATCAGACGCATGGTTTCCCAGAAGTCCCAGGGGCTTTCCGGGCTGAATGCCGCCATTGATAAGCAGGGTATCAAAAACAATGTGCGTAACCTTTTCCGCAGCTTCTGTGTCGCCAACTATCTGAACGATGACCGCATCGCGCGCGGCGCCTACAGTTACGAAAATAGTCTGTCACGTTTCGCTCTCAAGCCTGAAATAAAGGTTGACGGCGCACCCTACGAGGGTAAAGGTCACGTAAAATGCTGGTCTGCCAAGGCCATCCAGATAAATCCTTCCGCTTTCTCAGGCGCTGATGCCAGATTTGCGTTTGCCGGTCAGAAAGTCAGTGCTGCTGGCTATGCCAACGCTTTCGACGTTGCTGTCGTTGCTTATTCAGCCGACGGCCAGGCTGAACCGGCAGTTTCCTGGCTGAATGTCAAAGACTACAAGGCCATGGATGTTATCAGAATTTCTGAAAAGCATAACCGCCTGATGATGGTGGTCGTTAACCGCGGCCCCGAAGCGATGAAGGCCGAGCAGGCGTTCGCGAAAAATGCCGCCCCTGCAGCGTTTTCATTCAGAGTCAGCAAGGTTGGCGCCGCCGCTTCTGCGGCTCCGAGAGTTGCCAGCCGCAGCACCGGCAACAGTTCAAACGGCACTGCCCGGCGCACCGACCGGTCGCGGGCCCGCTCGATTCTCGAAGAAATCGTCAGCAGCGTCAACATTGAAGAATCGGCCGGTATCATTCTCGGCGAAAACGACGAAAACAAGAAATCAGCCGCCGAAATCGAATATGATTTTGCTTTCCAGAAGATTGCAAAAGGCGAAGCTGAGCTGTTTGACGCGATAAAAGAGGCGCTGACGGCTGGTGAAGCTGAGCTGGTTGTTGACTTTGCCGTTTATTACAACGGTCAGACCGACGAAGGCAAAATGAAGCTGCAGATAATCAAAAACCGCATCAGAGATATGCTGAAGTTCGAAGAAATGCAGGGCAACGCCAAAGCGGCCGAGCTGCTGACCCTTATCGAACGCTGAGTTTCCAGTTCATCAGGCTGGCTCCGTTACTCTGGAGCCAGCTTTTTGCTTTTCTGAAACCCGGACATCTTTCGCGAACCAGGTTCCAGAAATCGCTTGAGTGATTAAGGTGGCTAAGATGGGCGGTTTCGTGCGTGACTACATAATTGAGAACCTCATCCGGAGCCATGATCAGCCGCCAACTGAAGTTAAGGTTGCCCTTACCCGAACAACTGCCCCATCGAGAGCGCGTGTCCTTTATCGCCACCGAGTTGTATGAAAAACCATACTGCTGTTTCTGGCGTTCAACCTCTTCGCAGAGAGCCCGCCGCGCCTGGGCCCTGAGCCAGCCATCGATCTGAGATATGATGTGGCCGGCAAGCTCGCGGTTGTCGCGCGGCAGCGATGACAACGCCAACTGCAGGGCGTTATTTCTCACAGTGACGCGTGAAAATGAAAACGGGGTGGGGGTCGCCAGAACCGGCAACATGGCACCTCTGAAAGGCACTGCTTCCGGCAGGCTGATTTCAGACAACTTCGTCAAACTTGCCGCCTCCGGCATTCACCAGCTTTTTGAAACCGTGCTTCTTGAGGTTGTCGTCTGAAAGAAGTTTTTTTGTTGAATCATCTTTGACCTGAGCGGTGGGGTGCATAATTTTTACAACCTCGTTGCCGCAATCGGGGCAGATTTCGAGACTGTCATCCTTGATTTTCTGAAAAATTTCGAAGCTGCCGCGGCAATAATCACAGCTCTTTTCGGGTTCGCGGGCACGGTAGGTATAAAAGGGCATGAATATCACCTCATTAATGATTTTGTGCCTTATATATTAGCCCGTCTGCCTGCAATTTTTCAAGAGTATCAGGAAAATCAGGAACCGGCAACTGCGGGAAACTGCTGCGCCAGTGCTCGGCAATCGCTGCCGGGTCAGCGCGATTCTGTACGGCAGCAAGGGCAAAGCGCAATGCAAGGTCAAGGTCTAGAACCTCAATTGAAGGCGTGGCCGAGAGATCGCGCTCAAAACGGTAAACAATCGGAACAAACGGTGTGATTGCGTCTGAGTCGGCCATTGACGGGTTCTCAGCCATGGCGATCGGGTCGAATTCATACCAGAAAACTCTTACTCCCTGAGTAATTCTCAATGGGTGCTTTTTTAACCTGGGCTCGAAATCTGGTCCGGTAAAGGTTTCACCAGCCGGAATCTTCTGCGTCATCCGCAGTTCATGCTCGATTAAAGAGCGACAACGGGCCAACAGTGACTGGCCGGGGTTGCCGGCACCAGCAAAAGCAAGCAGTTGGCGCGCCATGTTTTCCGGGCTGAAATTGAAAAACTGCAGGCGCTTCTGGCGCCAGTAAACTGCCATCGCATCATACATGGCGGCGGCAGAGCCGTTGAACAGGTGCAGGACCATGAAAGTCAGAGCAGCAGGAAACCTTTCGCAATTATGCATGCCTTCTACCAGCTTGCCGACATCCTGAATTCTGATGGCCTCTTCGGGCGACAGCCAGCTGGTGCGGAGAACCGTATAGGGCGGTTCGCTCATTGCTGCCAGTTGCCCTTCCTTGAGTTGATTCTCGAGTGGGGTGCCACGCAACACCTTCACCAGACTGATCTGAATGCTGTGCGGCGCGAGGTTCCATACGTCGTCAAGGCTCTGATAAAAGTGATTGAGAGTATCGCAGGGCAGGGCGCCTAGAATGTCCAGGTGCAGATGGCATTTTGTGCGTTTTTTTAACTGGCCGATACGGTCGCGTAGAATCTCGAGGTTGAAGCGGCGGTTGACCGCTTTGAGGGCGTCGGGATTCGTCGACTGAATGCCGATTTCAAGATGGAACATGCCGTCCGGCGCGTCAGCAAGAAGGTCGATGATATCTTCGCTGAGAAAATCGGCCTGAATTTCGAAATGGAAATTGATGTTGCGATGATTGTTTGCCTTGATGTAGCTGATAATTTCGCGGGCGCGTTCACGATCAAAATTGAAAGTGCGGTCTGCAAAGCGCACCTGGCGGTAGTCTGAATTGAAAAACCAGTCCAGGTCGGCTTTGACCCGCTCGATTGAATGGTTGCGCACCGGTCCGAGAACTGAGCTCAGACAGTAGGTGCAGCGTGACGGGCATCCACGTGAGGCTTCGTAATAAGTAAAGCTGTGAACACCTTTGTAAATACCGGATCTGAAAGGCGATGGGATTTCATCGAGGGATTTGATGAATGGTCGATCGGGATTTTTTATAATTTCTGAATTCTGGCGCCGGGTTATGCCAGTAATCGAATCTGTCGGTTTGCCTGCCAGAAGGGTTTCGAGCAGCTCAGAAAAAGTGATCTCGCCTTCACCCCTGACGATGAAGTCGACTGCGGGGCAAGCCGCCATGATTGTCTCCGAATTGAAAGAAACTTCGGGACCACCGAAGATAATCAGGCAGTCAGGGAAGGCGGCTTTTATGGCCCCTGCCACCGCCAGAGTTCTTGGCAGCGACCAGATATAGACCGAGAAAGCGAGAATGTCTGGTTTCAATAGAATCAGATCGGCGATTATGCCCTCGTTGGTCTGATTGAGGTCGAATTCGATCAGATTCAGGGGCTGATGTGCGGAGTCTTTTTCCCAGAATGATTTAATATATGCCAGGCCGAGGGCGCTGTGGGTGTGGCGGGTATTCAGAGCGGTAAGAACAATGTTTTTCATAAATCTGATAATACCGCAATCACCAAAGTTTTGCGAGACCCTGATTCAGCAGGGCAACTTGAACTTTTTCCCGCACTGGACTTAACTGTTGATTAGTCAGTAAGTTTTGTCTGGTCTGCGCTTGATATCTGTGCACAATTGAAAGTATTTGCTTTACACAAAAAACATGGATGATATGGAATTTTGACTTCCGGGAGTTTGGTAAGTGTGAAAAAAAAGCACAATAATTTACATTTGTGAAAAAAGGTGCAATCGAGTGCTGGACAGATAATATTTTTGGCTTTTACAAAGGCCATTCGAAGAACGACTCTTTAGAATAGTTCAGGGTTCCGGGAAGTGTGAAAAAAAATCACATGTGGAAAAATTTAACCACGCCGTACAAAAATAACAGCACCTGGCGAGTTTATTCATTATATACGAAAACAACAGTATTGATGCGGGTTCTTGCCCGTTTATGACGGAGATCAGCAATTTTTAACGATCAATATGGTAGAGAAGCATGTTTTTTCAGCACATACAGACAAAGTTGCCAGCCCTGAAGAAGTTGTGTGATATTTTTACCATTTAAGAAAAATCCACTTGAAAACTGTTTGATGAGAGCGCTTGCGAAGATTCAGACGCTTGCTGTTGAGTGCTTTTTTTATATCTGTTGAAGTTATGAATTGGCTTTTGATGCTTGTTTCATTGCACTGCTCAGAAGAAAGCAAAGGCGATGTTTGCGCAGTTGCTGATAAGATCCAGGATGTCGCTGGAATGACGCGGTAAGCCTGTTGATCTGATATAGCGAAGAGCAAAGAAGATTGGGCACAGGCGGTTGCTGCTCCGGCAAATCTTTTTCGGGGCAAACTTTTTCTGATAAATTTCGATAGGGCTCTACTTGCCTTCAGATGCAGAGTTGAAGAGGGTTTGTTCGAATTCTTGGCAAAAAAAATAAAAAAATCAGACTGGCTTGAAAAAGTTGGCACGCATATTGCATGTATAAAAGTATAAGTTCTTTGAAAATCGAAAAAGCGTTTTCCGGGTCGTCTAAAGTATTACCGTACTTTGTCACTCCACAGTTAATGCACGGCTACAACATGGTCACACTCTATGCTACAGCACGAATGATCCTCTTTTCACATCAGCTCAACACACCTGATCCCTCCTAAAACCGCAGCATAATCGAAGAACGGTCGCCGCATGACCCGGAAAGCTTTTTATAATTTTGTCATCTCCCCGATGACTCAAGTATCCTCTCAAAAGATCCTCTCACTTTGTCCCCGGCATTTTAAACCGGGGAACTTTTTTTTAGCCCGTTTTGTTTTTCATCTTGAGCTTACTGGCAGAGCAAGTTTTTAAAGCTCAGGCTTATCACGCAAGGAATGGCGAATCCATGTCGTATTTTCCCGCGTTTGTCTCTGTGGGGGGATATGGAATCAAATTCAGATTTTGCAGACCGTTATTGAGATTGCCCTGAGCTGACCGGACAGGTTGCCGCTGAGGCCTCTGCGGGGTCGACGATTTTAACGACTTTCATGGTCAGGCGACTGGCATGTTTTGATCTTGAAAAAGCTGCCAGAAGTGCGAAAGCCATACCCATGCCCAAAAAACCGCAGATGACCCTGAATGAATCGCTCAGGGGGTAGCCAAAGTAAGTGCTGAGGGCCGGTGCCAGAAAAAGCCCGGCAAAAAAAGCCGCCATCGGAAAGCCGAATACCAGCAGGGCTGCAATACTGCCTTCGCCAGGATTGAGATCAAGAACCACCTCGTCGCCGGGTTTGACAAAAAAACTGCCTTTGATAGCCTTGATGGCTTTCAAGCCAGGTTTGCCGTCGCCGGCCAGACCCGAACAGGCGTGACAGCCCTTGCATTCAGCTTTTGGAACTACTTCGACAGTTATGGTGAGATCTTCGACTGCGGTGACTTTTCCCTGAAGGCTCATAAAAATATTCCTGAAGTTCGATGTTGTGGATAAGTTATACGAAAGTATTGTAACCTGTTTGCATGAAAAGAAAAACTCTTAAAATTGTTCTCGCCCTGCTGGTTCTGGTTTCTGAGTCAGCTCTTTTCGGCCAGATGCCCAATTTTTTCGGCACGCCGGCTGGCACACCGACTACTTCGGGCGGGGCGGCAAAACCGACCGTTCCTGTTGCCGGTGATCCGAAAGCAGCCCCTGTAACTCCCGGCGGTGAAAAGACGCCCACCGGCGGCGATGGCAAACCGACACAGCCAGAGCAGCCCGCACAGCAGCAGCCGGCCGGTACTGTAATTCCCAAATATGATCCGTATATGGATAATCACCTGAAGGCGCCTGAGGCCGATAAGCCGGTCGGGCTTTTCGGTTTGCCGGTCAAGCAGGTTGAAGACGTGCTCAAATTTCAGGGTGCCAAGAACCACTCATATGCGTTTGGTAAATATAGCCGACTTACGATGTCAGTGTATCTGGTTACTATCTACTTTGATAAACAGCGTAAAGTAGGTGGATTTCTCGTTGAGCCACGGCAACCATATAAAACCGTGGCTCCCGGCGCCCGCGAATTTTTTCTTGAAACCTTTCTGAAGGGCGCTGACCTGTCTAAATTCGCTATCAAAATGGCAAGTGACCGGCTTGAGGTAACTTACGCTCCCTGATCGTCAGCTTTTTCGACTGCTTCTGAATTATCATTCGCAACAGGTTGCGGGAGCGGGGCGGCAGGGATATTTGCCGGTCGGATGCCCATATAGCTGAGCAGCTCATCTCGGTGTTCCCACATTGTCCAGATCGACATGGTGGCGACCACATACAGATAATTGATTTCGTCAGGCCGGATGGCCAGAACCCATGCAATCGACAGCAGCGGCATGGCACCGGCGGCACTCAACGCCCCTGGTTTGCTTGACAGGCCCCAGAAGGCCAGCCAGAAGCCGAGAAGCGATGCAAAAACCGCCGGTACCGGCAGCAGGGTGATCATGACACCAAAGGTCGGGGCGAGGCCGCGCCCGCCCTTGAAGCCAAGAAACAGACTGTTGCAATGACCAAAAACTGTTAAAAAGCCGCCGAGACTGACCGGCCACCAGTATTGATATGGATTTTCGCCGAGAAAATAAATCGCCAGCGGGAAAACCGTTATAAAGCCCTTGAAACCATCGAGCAGACATATCAGAATGCCGGTTGGTATTCCGAGAGTGTCGAACATTTCGCCGGGCGGGCGGGTGTTGCGGCTGCCAGGCTGCAGCAGGGTTTTTCCGGTTTTGAGGCGTGCTGCGACTTCGCCGATTGGCAGGCTGCCGATCAGAAAACAGGCGGCAAAATAATACAGAAGATGTTGCATTTATTTTCCGGTCAGGCCTTGTCGACCATGCTGATACATTTTTTCGGGCATTTTTCAGCGCACAGGCCACAGCCAACGCATTTTTCAGAGATGATCGAATGCTTTTCCTTTGGAGTTCCGCCGTTTACAGCAGAGAATTTGCACACTTTGTGGCAGATGGTGCAGCCAATACAGGCGTCCTGGTCGATCAGAGCAACCCGGCCCTTGAACTGGGGCTTGTCTTCCATGATGATGGTTTTCTGCGGACATTTGGCGACGCAGGCGCCGCAACCGACGCATTTTTCGTAGTCGATGTGGGCAAGATTGTTATCAACCTTTATGGCATCGTAGGCACAGACTTTGACGCAGAGACCGCAGCCGATGCAACCGACTTTGCAGACTTTGCGGGTATCGGCACCCCTTTCCACAGAGTTACATTTGACATGGACTACCTTTTCCTTGTCAACAAGTTCGATGATCTGCTTCGGGCAGGCGAGAACGCAGCGACCACAGGCGGTGCATTTGTCTTCGTCGACGATCGGCAGGTGCTGTGGCCCGATTTTTATGGCGTCGAAGGGGCAGGCGGCGACGCACGAACCGAGACCCATGCAGCGGTGAGGGCAGAGCCACGGGCCGTTCTGCAGAAGCACGGCAGCCTGGCAGTTCGGAACACCCATGTATTCAAATTTTTTGTATTCGGCGGTATCGAGGCCGTTGCACTTGATGAGAGCGGCTTTGACAACCGGCTTCTTAACTTCTTCGCCGGGTTTACGCAGGCCGAGCAGTTCTTCAATTTTGATGCGGTTCAGAGATGAGATGACCGGGCAGGTACCTACCGGCACGCCTTTGGTGACGATGGCTTCGGCCATGGCGGCACAGCCTGGGAAACCGCAGCCGCCGCAGTTGGCGCCGGGCAGAAGTTCGAGGGTCTTTTCGATCTGTGGGTCGATCTTGACTTCGAATTTAACCGAGGCATAAGAGAGAATGGCTCCGAAAATGAAGCCGAGCACGCCGAGAACGAGAACAGCTGATACGATCTGTGTAAGCATGAGTGAATCCTTTATACCAGGCCGGAAAAGCCCATGAAGGCGGTTGCCAGCAGGCCGGCGGTGACGAAGGCGATCGGGGCGCCACGCATGGCTTCGGGGATTTCTGAAACGTCCAGGCGCTCTCTTATTCCGGCCATGATGATCAGGGCGAAGAAGAAGCCGAGCCCACCGCCGAATGAGTTAACAGCGCTTTCGACAAGGCCGTAGTTCTTTTTGATGTTCAGAAGAGCAACACCAAGAACCGCGCAGTTGGTGGTGATTAGCGGCAGAAAAACGCCAAGAGACTGATAAAGGGCCGGAGCGGTTTTGCGGATGACCATTTCGACGAACTGAACGAGAGAAGCGATTACCAGAATGAAAGAGATCGTCTGCAGATATTCAAGCTGAAGCGGTACGAGAAGAAAAGCCTGAATGCTCCAGGTTGCGACTCCCGCCATGACCATAACGAAGGTAACCGCAAGGCCCATGCCGACGGCCGAATCGATTTTGTTAGAAACGCCGATGAATGGGCAGAGGCCGAGAATCTGGTTGAGAACAAAGTTCTCGATGAAAATTGCAACAATGAAAATGCTGATGATACTGGCACTCATTTGGTAGCTCCTTTCGCTTCCATGAAGCGTTTAAGGGCAATCAGCAGGCCGAAAACCACGAAGCCACCGGGGGCCATGATCATTATCAGGGCCGGGTCAGCCTTGAAGAACGGAATCGGGAAACCATAGAGCTTGCCTTCGCCAAGCAGTTCGCGGAAAAATGCCAGGCAGGAAAGGGCGATGGTGAAGCCGATGCCCATGCCGATTGCGTCAAGAAGCGAATCTACCGGCCCGTTTTTGCTGGCATAAGCTTCAGCCCGGCCGAGAATGATGCAGTTTACTACGATCAGCGGAATAAAGATGCCGAGGCTGGCAGAAAGAGCCGGCGAGAAGGCGGCGATCATTTTATCGATCATTGTGACGAAAGTCGCGATGATCATGATATAGACAGGGATACGGATCTTGCCGGGCACCAGGTTGCGGATCAACGAAATGAAGAGATTGCTGCCCATCAGGACGAAGGTGGCCGCAATGCCCATGCCGAGAGCGTTGGTCATCGAGGAGGTTACCGCAAGGGTGGGGCAGATGCCAAGCGAAATGACAAAGATCGGGTTTTCTTTCCAGATGCCTTTGGTTAATTCGGTGAGTCTGTTCACTGATTTCCTCCTGTAATAGAGGTCTGCGAAGCAGTTTCGGCTGAGACTGCAGGCAGGGCGGGAGTCTGTGGCATGGCTGTCAGCTGTGGCTGAACTTTTTTGAAGAGTTCCACCGCTTCACTGACACCTTTACAGAAAGCTCTTGAGCTGATGGTAGCGGCAGTAATACCGTCAACGTCGCCACCGTCTTTTTTTACAAGCAGCACCGGGGTAACCTTTTCAGCGACCAGTTTTTTGAAAGGTTCTGCAAAAACCGGGTCTGAAAGCTTGGTGCCGAGGCCAGGTGTTTCTTTCTGAGAGAGAACTTTGTAACCATTGATTTTTCCGGTTTTATCAATGCCAATAACCATTTCAATCGGGCCGGCGTAGCCCTTGGGGGCGACTTTGATCACGACACCGGCAACTTCGCCATTACTGGTAATGCCGGTTGAATATGAATAAGTCTGACTGGCGGCAGTGTCTGTAAACTGGCTTTCATTGAATTTATCAGCGCTCGGAAGCACTTCCCGGCGGGCGAGTTCTTCGGCCTTCTGCCGGTTTTCGAGAATCAGAGGGGCGGTGACGCTTTCGGTGTAAGCGAGCAGAACGCCGGCAACTGCTGCAATTACAAAGAGAAAAAGACCCATGTGCAGCATATCTTTCATGATACGGTCTCCTGAGAACTGGTTCCAAAACGTTTTGGAATCATAAATTTGTCGATGAGAGGCACGAAGGCATTCATGATCAGAATTGAGTAACAGACGCCTTCGGGGTAGCCACCCTTGAGTCTGATGAGAAGGGTTATAGCCCCACATCCGAAGCCGAACAGCAGATGCCCTTTATTGGTCATCGGTGAGGTGACCATATCGGTGATCATGAAAAGTGCGCCAATGATAAGGCCGCCGGTGAGCAGGTGAAACAGCGCATACTGCAGCGATCCACCAACAAGGAAGGCACCGGCGAAAACTGTAGCGGTCATTGCAACCGGGCCATGCCAGCTGATGTGGCCACGAACCAGCAGATAAATGCCGCCGATTATCAAAGCCAGTTTCGAAGTTTCTCCGAGCGAGCCGGAAAAATTAACTCCGAGAAAAAGATCAGAAAATGTGATCTGAAGTTTCTGCATGACATAACCGATCAGGTTGCCGCCTTCGGCGGCTATTTTTTCCATCAGCTGAGCATCGCGGGCGGTTTCTTTGAGCAGGCCGAGCGGGGTTGCCGTGGTTACCGCATCGGCAATGCCATAACCCTGACCGGGTTTGAGCCAGGTCGTCATATAAACCGGCCAGCTGGCGAGAAGAACAGCGCGGGCAACGTGTGCCGGGTTGAAAATATTCTGGCCGAGTCCACCATAGGCCTGTTTGCCCAGGGCAATCGCGACGAATCCGCCGACGAAGGCAACCCAAAGGGGCAGAGCAGCCGGAACACAGAAAGCGAGAAGAATGCCGGTTACAACCGCGCTGCCGTCAGAAAGGGTTGAGGGTTTCTGCAGCAGGAACTTCTGAATGAGAAATTCCGCTGTAACTGCGCCGGCGACCGAAAGGCCGATGACGAGAGCGGCTCGCAGGCCAAAGTTGTGAATGGCCATTACCAGCGCCGGCAGCATGGCGAGGTTTACATCCCACATGACCCTTGAGGCTGAAAGGCCCGACTGGATATGCGGCGAGGTTGTTACCAGCAGTCTTGGAACAGAGGAGGTGGTTGCTGTGGATATTGCATTCATTCCAGCTTATCCTTTGCTTGTGGCTGACTTTTTTCGTTCAGCCATGACATTTTTCTTGCCGAGTTTGAAAGTTTGCACCAGGGGTAGGCCGGCCGGGCAGGCATAGGCACAGCAGCCGCACTCGATGCAGTCGAGCATGCCGATCTGGTCAGCCTTTTCCCATTTTTTGTGGTCGACGAGCTGTTTCATCTGCTGGGGGAGCAGGCCCATCGGGCAAGCTCTGATACAACTGCCGCAGCGAAGACAGGCAGTCTGCACCGGCACCTTTGCCTGTGTTTCATCCCAGCAGAGAACGCCGCTGGTACCCTTGATGATCGGAACATTGAGGTCGAACAGGGCAAAGCCCATCATCGGGCCACCCATGATGACTTTTTTAAGCGGTATGTCAGCCTTCAGGCCGCCGGCCATCTCAATGAAATCTCCTACGGGGGTACCTATACGAACCCGGTAATTGCCAGGCTTTGCTGCGCAGTTGCCGGCAAGCGTGACGACGCGCTCCATCAGAGGCTTCTGCAGGTTAACGGCGTCAGAAATTGCCGCGGCAGACGCGACATTCTGTACGACGACGCCGACATCCATCGGCAGTTTCCCTGACGGGATTTCGCGGCCGAGGCAGGCATAAATCAGCTGCTTTTCGCCGCCCTGTGGGTATTTGACTTCAAGCGGCTGTACCGAGAGGTTTTTTTCGTTTTTGAATTTTTCGCTGAAAAGGGCTATGGCATCGGGTTTGTTCATTTCAATGCCGATGATTCCCTTTTCAGAATTCAATACCTTCATGATCAGCTTAAGGCCGTTGATTATGCGGTCTGGTTCTTCGAGCATGAGCCGATGGTCAGCGGTGAGGGCTGGTTCACATTCGACACCGTTGAGAATAATCGTGTCGATATGCTTGGTTTCTGGCGGTGAAAGCTTGACGTGAGTCGGGAAAGTCGCGCCGCCAAGACCAACGACCCCTGACTGCTGAATGCGCTTTTTAATTTCTTCGGCGGGCAGGCTGAGGCCGTCTTCTGTTGTATAGGCGGGTTCAGGAACGTCTGGTGAGCGCTCGATGACGATTGCCGGGCTTGGAACCCCAAATGGGTGCATGAAATTACCGGCGCCGATTACAGTGCCGGATATTGTGGCATGCACCGGAGCGGAAACAAAGCCGCCTGGTTCAGCGATACACTGTCCGCAGGCAACTTTATCGGTTATTTTCTGGGTTGGTTTTGCGGGTGCACCAATATGCTGAGAAACATGAAGAATGACTTTTGAGGGTATCGGAAGATTGACTATGGCTTTATCTGCAGTAGCCTTTAAATCAGGCGGATGCAGGCCACCGGAAAAACTTTTGGGCTCAAGCATGATGCAACATCTCCTGCGAAACAATGAACTCCAATTTTGAAACGTGCTACACTAACACATTAAGGCTGAGTTTTCAATGTTTCCGGAATGCTGTTTTTATTTTGCCGGTTTGCTTTGAGCTGGTTTTTCGGCAGAAACGGCAGGTGGCGTTTCTTCGACAGCCGATTTATCTTCAAGCATGGCTGTTGCATTATCAGAAACGTCTTCGCTCTGACCCTGACGATTGGTTCCGGTGAATTCGCGGGTTTCGAGAACGAAGTGCGCAAGCATGCGGTTCATTTCGTCTGCAACCATACTGAGGTGCTTGGTGATTTTGGCCATATCCTGAATTGAATCGCGCTGCGATTTGAGTGATTCGAGAACGCCGTCGACTTCTTTGGTCGTAGTCTTGGTGGTTATTGAGAGGTTTTCGATTGAAAGACTGATTGCCTCGATGTTCTTACTCTGCTCAACCGATGATTTGCTGATGTCCTGAACCTGAACGTTAACACTTTCAGAAGCCATACCGATTTCGTCGAGATAACCACCAGCCTGGTTGATGATTTTAACGCCTTCCTGAACCTTGTCTTTGCCGAGGCTCATTTCTTCAACAGCTTTGTTGGTTTTGTGCTGAATTTCACCGATAAGAGCGCCGATCTCTTCGGCGGCCTTGGCACTCTGTTCGGCTAGTTTTTTTACGTTGGCGGCTACCACAACAAAGCCTTTGCCCTGTTCACCAGCACGGGCGGCTTCAATTGCGGCGTTTAGTGCAAGAAGATTTGTCTGTCTGGAGATCGCCGTAATTGTGAGAACGATTTTTCCGATTTTGCGCGACTGCCCCTTGAGTTCTTCGAGAACCCTTGAAGAGTCACCAACGGCCCTTTCGATTTCCTTGATCGTGGTTGAAGCTTCTCTGACGGCTTCCATGCCCTGAGTTGCCTTGAGGCGGTTCTGAACAGACTCTTCATAGGCCCGGTTCGAACGTTTGGCGATCAGCTGAGAATTCGCCGAAATTTCTTCAATGGCAGCAGCGGTAGATTCGAGCGTAGTGGCAGAATCTTTCGAGGCCTTGGTGATGCGCTGGGTGTTACCGAAAATATTCTGAATCGATTCATTTGACTGAAATGTCAGGTTCGAAATGCCGTTGGCCATGTGCGACAGACGGTTGATAACATCCTGAATCTGTAACAGCAACCGCTGAATGTAGCCAATGAAGCGGTTGAAACGTTCTGAAACTTCGGTCAGTTCGTCTTTGCCGACAATGGCGAGGCGCTTGGTCAGGTCACCACGTCCGCGCGAGATTTCTTCGAGGCCCTGAGATACCCCGCGGATCTGCTTAACAACGCCGTTGATGACCACCATGGTAATGCCGGTCATTACTACGAGGCCAAAGATGATGAGAAAAAGGGAAAAATTCTGAGCCTTGTTGAGTGCCCCCATCAGGCCCTGCGTGTCGACGACAGTCAGCAATACCCAGCTTGAATTCTGAATGGGTGCCGCAGCAAGCAGTATATTTGATTTTTCGGCAAGCAGAAATTCATGAAAACCGCTTTTGTTGGTTACAATGCGCTCTGCGTGATCCTGAAGTTCAGGTTCTTTGGAATTCAGGAAAATGCGCCTTTGCGGGTCAAGAACATTTTCTATGTCAGAATGTGCGAGATAGAAGCCATTCTGTGAATATTCACTTGAAATTACTGAGGTTTTGCCGCCAACGTTTGTCAGGGCACCGGGCACATTCTCGAAAAGGTTCTCAAGACTGATGGCCATGGCGATGGTACCAATCTTTTTCCTCTGATAATATACAGGTTTGAAAAGGTAGATTACTCTTTCTTTGTAATCTTCTGAGTTCTGCTGAAAGAAAACCTGACTGCGGAAAATGCCTTCCGCTTCCATGGTATCACGCATTTTGCCATTTATAAATTTTTCGTAAGGGGGCTCGTCTTTGCCTGGTTCACGACCATTGCTGATAAGTCGGAAGACTGTCTGGTCATTCGAGTCAAGGATTGCAATGTCTATGATATCGTTTATCTGAAGGTCTTCGCTCTTGGCAAGAAGACCAGAAACAGGTGCTTTCAATACCTGTTTCCATTGTTCAATCATCTGTGCTTCGTCAGGTGCCTGTTCAAGCCAGGAAAGGAACTGAACCGTTGAGTTGAGACGGGTCAGATAGGCCAGGGTCTGTTCATAACCACGCATGGTGGCGTTTATTTTGCTGGCCTCTGAGGTGAGGATCGTCAGAATCTGCAAGGGAATCTGGCTTTTAACAGCACTTCTGATACGCTCAGAAGTAAAAAAGGTCATCCCGAGAAGAATCAGAGAGACCAGCACCATTGTAAAGAACAGTCTGGTCTTGATTTTAAGATTACTGAAGAATTCCACTCTGCAAATCCTTTATTTTGCCGGAATAATAAGAGTCTGACCGGCTTTGATAACCTGTTTCGATGAAAGTTTATTGGCTTTGGCAATTGCAGCGGTCGAAACTCCGTGCCTGGAAGCAATACCAGAGAGAGTATCACCAGACTTTACTTTGTAGGTGCGAGTCTTGCCCTTGGCTGGTGTTTTTGCTGCGGCCTGAGTTCTGCGCAGAGCCGTCTTGCGGGCCCTTTCAGCTGCGGCAGTTTTTATGAAGTCAAGATAGGCGGTATCGTAGCCTTCTTCTATATGACCAAGAAGAAAGTCACGAACGCCGAAGTAAAGACCTTGAGCAAGTCTGGTTCTGGCCGTATAATTCTTGAGGATTTCGGCATCGCCGAGGTTTGAAACGTAGCCAAATTCAACCAGTACCGAAGGCATGGCCATTGAATGCAGAACTTTGAATCCGGCACGCTTGACGCCGCGTGATGGCAGTTCAATTACAGAAGCGCCGAGCTGTGCTTCGACTTTTTCAGCGAGCTGACGGCTCTTATTCATTGTTATGGCCTGCTTTTCGATGATTTCACGCTTGGTGATAATCGGAGTGGTATTGTTGTTCATCGCTCCGGCAAAGTCGACCTGGTTTTCGGTTTCGGCAACCAGGCGTTCAGCTTCGCCAACTGCACCCTTCGGCGATTCATAATAAACTTCTATGCCTCTGATGACTTTTTTGGAATTGTAGTTGACATGCAGGCTGATAAAGGCATCGGCTCCCAGGCGTTCAGCGATTTCCCGGCGACGCTCCAGTGGAATTATATAATCGCCGTCACGGGTAAGAATTGCCTTGAAGCGCGGGTCACGGTCAAAATAGGCTTTAACCAGCTTGCCCATGGTCATGACGTAATTTTTTTCGATTATGCCATTGTGCCGGGTGCCAGGATCTTCGCCGCCATGACCGGGATCTATAACAACTATTTTGACGTTACCGGCTTTGAGCCGATTGACCTCAAAGAGTTCGGCATTACGCTTTTGCATCAAAGTTGCCTGCGGTTCACGCAGGAATATGACGATACGGTCACCTTTCCGATCATTTTTAGCCAGAACAAAGGTTTTAGCTTCTACACCCTGTGGAACTCTGAAGAAAACACGGGCGGATTTATCATCATTCTGCTGAACAGTCAGGACTTCAAGAAACGGATTCTGCAGCGGGTATCTCTGACGGCCAGGCCTGAATGCACATTCTGAAATATCAAAGTAAAGTGTGCCGTCGCGCAGCATAGATACATCTGAAACTCTTGGTGGAGCGCTGATATCGAGAACAACCTGGGCTTCTTCCGGGCTTTGCCAGAATCTGATGTCGGTGATTCTTGCTTCCTCTGCAAAAAGGCCGGTAAGACAGAGCAGAGCAAATACCAGAACGAGAACGGCGCGTGTTATAATTGTTTTTTGCACAGTTTTCCAATGCCTTCAGGTGAATAGTTTTGTTTCCGCAAAGATTATATCAGGTTTAATCAAATGATAAAAGTCGCCGCGAAAAAAACTTTTCAGAAAGAACATGATTTGGCGAGAGCTCTGCTCAGACGGAACAGATAATCTTTGCGGCAGATTTCGATTGCGCCGAGACTTGCAGTATGTGGTGAAATTACCTGAGAATCAAAGAGCTCAAAACCCTGCTTTTTCAGGTGTTCGATAAGAAAAGCAAGGGCCATGGTCGAAGCGTTGCTGACGGTGTGAAACATTGATTCACCAGCAAAAAAACCGCCAATTGCAACACCGTATACCCCACCGGCAAGTTGTCCCCCATGCCAGACTTCTGCACTGTGTGCATAACCAATTTTGTGCAGTCGGGTGTAGGCGGCGATAAACTCAGGGCTGATCCAGGTCGATTCTCGACCTGGGGCTGGCGCCGCACATCCTTCCATTACGCGGGTGAAGCACCTGTCGAGGCTGAAAGTGAATCTGCCGCTGCGAAAAACTCTCTGCATTCTTGTTGAAAGTGTGAAATTTTCAATCTCAAAAATGGCTCTCGGGTCAGGGCTCCACCATGAGATCGGCCTTACAGTCCAGGGAAAAATGCCGCTGCGATAGGCCTTTAGAAGAGTCTCCGGCCGCAGATCACCACCGATTGCCAGCAAGCCATCGTCGTCTGCGTTTTCTGGGTCTGGAAAAACAATTTCATACATGCGGGGAATTCTAACACAGTTTTTTCAAAAGAAAAACAGGACTCCGTCTGGAGTCCTGTTTCTGATAGCGCAGGGAAGTTATCAGTTGCCGCGGTGCAGGTCTTCGAATTTGTAGACTTCGTTGATCTGCATTTTCAGCTGATCTACCGTAGAACTGTTGAATTCGTTCAACATACCACTGATGTCGCCAAGGGCGCTGCGGTCGTAGTCAACTTCGCGTCTGACCTTTTTCATAACCGTTTTTGACAGAGCTTCGTAGCGTTCGGCTCTGATTTCCGGGTCAGATTCATTTTCGAGTTCAGCGATGTATCTTACGAGAGATTTAACATTCTTTTCTTTTCCGAGGCTGAGCCAGTAAATCACGTTGCGGTTGAACTGAGGAGTGCTAAGGTCGCCGGGGCTGCTGTAGAAATTATCCTGATAGAAGGGTTCGCCGAGACAGGCTACGCGACCGAAGCCAAGGTCTTCGGCTGCGGCGACCGGAATTGGAAGCAGAGGTGTGTGGCTGGCGTAAATGTAGCCATCGTTCATTGCATCTGACTCGGTATTGTAGGAATCTTCGTCACCGGTGGCAAGCAGGAAGAGGTTTTTGGAACCTTTGAGCCCCTTGTTCTGTGAATCGATAAGGGTACAGGCACTTCTGATCAGAAGTTTTTTAACATCTTTGCCGGTGATTGCTTCGGTCGGAAAGACGTCGATAAAAGCGCGCCACGGTGGCCCGATGTTGTCGGTCGGGTCACAGGCCTGGTCATCATTGAAGCGAATTTTGCTGCCAACGCCTTTGAGAATCGAGTTGAGCATGTCTGGGTTAGAAAGGTTGCGATAGTCTGACTGGGCAAACATCAGCAACGAGCCGCCACCAGATACAAACTTTTTCAGGGCGGTAACTTCTTCTGATTTGTAATCTACGGTAGGATGGGGGAAGAGGATTACAAAAGCGTCCTTGATGCTTTCATAGGTAATCGCTTTCGAAATACTGCGCATCTGGAAGCCGTAGTTCTGGAAGAGGTCCATTTTCATGCCGGCGAAACGGCCGGTAAAATAATCCTTGTTGCCGTGGGCGCAGTCGACCAGAACGATCTTGGCCATGATTTCGATGTTGATGGACGCGGTATCGATAATGGTTTTGCCCTGTTTCAAAACGGCAATGATTTCTACCGGACCGATCCAGTCGATCTGGGTCGGAAGAATGGCTTCAAGAGCTGAGCCGGCCGGGATGCTGTCGAAAGCAACCTTGTCGATGAGGTTCGATTCGTCCATGGCTGAATGATAAACTTCGAGGGTCAGAGCCTTAGACGGAGCTTCAGCGGGGTTATGCACCGGAACCAGAATCTTGAAGGGGTGCTTCATGTAAAGCAGATTGTGGTTTGTGGTAACTTTGCTGATTTTGGGGAGCGGGTCACCGGTACCAGCCGGTGTGTCGATGGTGCCTTCAAAGCTGATGAGCTTTTCGGGCTCGCGCGGATCTTTTGAAACAGCCTGGAACTTATAGGTAGTTGAAGGATTCAGGCCGGTGAGCGTAACGGTGTGAATCTTTACGCCATGAACTGATTCTTTGGTCTGGCTGAGCGAACTGGTGCCATAGCTGACCAGGGTAGTCGAAGGGCGGTTGGTTTCCCACTGGAGGGTTGCAGAATTGGCAGTGAGAGAAATAACCTTTGGCTTCGAAGCAAATTCAAGTGGGCTGTTGTTGGTGACGAAGGTGACGGTTTTGCCATCGGTATAACTTTCGACGGTTCCGTCTACATCGGTTCTGAAAACCTTCATTTTGTAATAGTCGTAGATGTCAAGAACGGTCTGGGTCGGGTGACCGAAGGAATTGCCTTTGCCGGCGCTGATTACACCATACTCTGGCTGGGCGATATCCATGAATGCATGCATCGACGAGGTTTTGCTGCCATGATGACCAGACTTGAGAACGGTGCTGGCAAGTTTTTTGCCATGCATGCTGATCATGTCGGTTTCAGATTTCTTTTCGGCATCGCCGGTGAACAGGTAGCTGATTTTGCCGGCGGTAGCCTTGATTACTATTGAAAGTTCGTTTGGATTGGTCTTGAGAGTGTCAGATGGCGGAACTTCGTCGCGATTGACGTCACAATTAAGAACTTCTGCTTTAATGCCCTTGCCCCAATCCAGCATTTCGCCAAGTTTGGCCTTGCGGTAAGGGATCTTTTTCTCAACAATAAGTGAGCGGAGCTGAGCGTAAATAAGAGCGTCGTTGCCACCCTTGGTGGTTTCGCCTTCCGAAGAAACTTCAGAATCGTTTGAATAAACAAATTCTCCAAAGTCGAATTCTTTAATCAGGTCGATAAAACCACCAAAATGATCGCGATGTGGGTGGGTAATGATGGCCTGGTCGATCTTTTTGATGCCTTCCTTTTTCAGGTAGGGGATGATGTATCTGATGGCAGCACTGCGATTATCATCGCCGGCGTCGATCATTACAGTCTTTTCAGCAGAGCGAACCAGAATGCAGTCGCCCTGATGCACATCCAGGAAGGTAACTTTCAGGAGGGGCGCTTCGTTTGCGAACACGGCCGAAACCAGCATTACTGCAAGGATCAGCAGCAGTCCCATCCGCGCGGTTCTTTGATTCATACTCTTATACTCCTTATAACGCGCCTGAATTCAGGATTGATAACAAACCTGTTATACGTTTAATAAATTCTACTGACAAAAGCAGAAGGTGTCAATGGCAGGCAAAAATAAAAATTGCTGTTGTGTACACGACTTTTAATGAGTCTGAAAGGTAAAAAACTAAAGACCCCGGTCAGAGAAAAATCTGACCGGGGTCTTAAATTGCCTGAAAAGATAATTCAGTTTACCCGCACTTGGAAAAACCACAATATTTGCAGATGACACAACCGCCGTCATGCTCAAGACCTTCGCCGCATTCGGGGCAGACCGCACCCGGTTCCGGGTTGTCGAGAAGCAGATCTTTCTTGCCTGAAGGGCGGTTTTCGGTCTGAGGTGCCGTGTTTTTGGCAAAAGTGTCTTTGGCGCTTAGATGATACTGCTCAATTGCTTTACCGATCGCGTCAGGGCAGGAAAGGACTTTTATCCCGCCGGACATTGCACCCTTTTTGAGGGTTGACATGCATCTGATGCCCTTGAGCTGATCGATGATTTCCTGAACATCGATGCCGGCGCGCAGAGCCATCGATACAAGTCTGGCCGCAGCTTCTGATTGCGAGGGGCATCCGCCGTTACGGCCAAGACTGGTGAACACTTCACAGATGCCTCTCTCATCACTGTTTACTGTTACATAAAGATTCCCACAGCCAATTTTAACACGTTCCGTGACACCAACGGTGCGCTCAGGCCGTGCCCTGGGGGTTACCCTTGGCGCTTCGGCTGCAGCCGTTGATTTGCCTTTTTGCCCTTTGCCGACATTGAGTACCTGCTCTTCACGTGAGCCATCACGGTAAACGGTTACACCCTTGCAGTTGAGAGTGTGGGCAAGTTTGAAAACCGTTTCGACGTCTTTTTTGGTGGCTTCGAAAGGAAAATTGACCGTTTTGCTGACCGCATTATCTGTATGCTTCTGAAAAGCAGCCTGCATACGGATATGCCATTCTGGAGAAATATTGTGGCTGGTGACAAAGACTCTGGCTACATCTTCTGGAATTTGTGAGAACCCTTTAAGATTACCATGATGTGCAATTTTCTCCATCAGTTCTTCTGAGTAGAAACCGCGTTCACGGGCTACTCTGATAAAATCATTGTGCACTTCAAGTAGCTTTTCATTGTCCATGACATGTTTTTCATAGGCAATCGCGAAAAGGGGTTCAACGCCGCTTGAACAGCCGGAAATCAGACTGATTGTACCGGTCGGGGCAATGGTGGTAACTGTTGCATTGCGCATCGGCGGCATCTTTTTCTCTGAAAAAATCGACCGGTCATAATTGGGGAACGGGCCGCGTTCTTTTGCCAGTTCCTGAGAGGCTGACCAGGATTCGCGTTTGATGAAACCCATCACAGAATCAGCGAGCTCAAGAGCCTTTTCCGAGTCGTAGGGCAGATTCATTTTGATGAGCATGTCAGCCCAGCCCATTACTCCCAGGCCAATCTTTCGGTTGGCCTTTGTCGTTTTATCTATTTCTGGTATCGGGTAGCGGTTCTGATCGATGACGTTGTCTAGAAAGCGCACTGCCAGATGCACGATTTCGCGCAGGCGGTTGAAATCAACTTCGTTTTTGCCTTCTCTGGTCGAGACAAAGCGCGCCAGGTTGATCGAACCCAGGTTGCACGATTCGTAAGGCAGAAGTGGCTGTTCACCACATGGATTGGTGGATTCGATTGCGCCAACCGCCGGAGTGGGCTGATAACGATTTATTCTGTCAATGAAAACGATGCCAGGCTCACCATTGCGCCATGCACGCTCAACGATCATGTGAAAAACCTTACTGGCTTTTAGGGAGTGCACAACCTCTTTTGACCGAGGATTGATGAGGTTATACTCGCCGTCGCGTTCGAGCGCTTCCATGAAAACATCGGTTATGGCAATCGAAATGTTGAAGTTGGTAAGCTCGTCGTTCTTTTCTTTGCAGGTGATGAAGTCGAGAATATCAGGGTGGTCGACGCGCAGAATTCCCATGTTGGCGCCACGTCTGGTACCGCCCTGCTTGATTGTTTCAGTGGCGACATTGAAAACCTTCATAAAGGAAATCGGCCCTGAGCTGACGCCGCTGGTTGACGATACCAGGTCATTGGCCGGGCGCAGGCGTGAAAAGCTGAAACCGGTGCCGCCACCCGATTTGTGAATCAGTGCCGCGTTTTTGACCGCATCGAAGATGCCTTCCATTGAGTCTTCGACCGGCAGAACAAAACAGGCCGAAAGTTGTCCGAGTTCTTTACCTGCATTCATGAGAGTCGGGCTGTTCGGCAGGAAATCGAGGTCGGTCATGATGTGGTAGAACTCGTTTTCGAGTTGCTCGACCGTATATCTGCTGTTGTGATAATTGTTTTCGGCAGAGGCAATTGCATGAGCAACGCGTCTGAAGAGTTCTTCAATGGTTTCGGTTGGCTTTCCGTCGGGGCCTCTCGTCAGATATCGCTTTGCCAGAACTTTTTGAGCGTTCGGAGAAAAACGGTGTGAAATAGTGGTAGTTGGATTCATTACGGCATCCTTATTTTGTTTATGTTTTTTATGTGATGCTGAAACGGTCTTCAGCTGTGTGTGAGAATCATATATTCATGGCCGAGGTGAAAAAATCATCTATTTTTTCGGGCTCGACCTTGTGAATCATTGTCTTGCCAAGAGTGACCGGCAGAATGAACTGGTACCCCGTCTGACTTTTTTTCTTATCCTGGGCAAGATTATTTAAAATTTCTTTTTTTTCAAGTTCATTCGGAATTTTTGTCGGGAGATTGAATTCGGTTAAAATTGCTCTGAGGGCTTCAGAATAATCTTCTTCGAGAATTCCGTTGGAAGTGGAAGCTTTGATGGCCATCAGCATGCCAAGTCCGACCGCTTCGCCGTGATGCAGCCTGATAAAGTTGCCGGCCCCTTCAAGCGCATGCCCGAAGGTGTGCCCTAAGTTAAGATGATTGCGCAGACTGGTATCGAGCTCGTCGGTTGCCACAAATGACTTTTTTATGTGAATTGAACGCCTGATCAGACGCTGCATCAGCGGTAACTGCTTTGACTTTATCTCGCTCATATGTTTGAAAATGAAGCGAAAATAGGCAGAATCAGCTATGGCACCATGCTTGACCGCTTCTACCAGACCGTATGAGAGTTGATTGAGCGGCAGGGTGCGCAATACGGCCACATCGATTGCAGTAAGAAGCGGCTGATAAAAGGTGCCTGCAAGGTTTTTGCCCTGTTCGAGATTAACGCCATTTTTGCCGCCGATGCTGGCATCGACCATCGCGAGAAGCGAGGTGGGAATCAGCACCAGCGGCAGCCCGCGTTTATAAATTGAGGCAACATAACCGGTCAGGTCACAAACAACACCGCCACCCAGGCCGATCAACGGGCAATCGCGGTCTATGCCACTGGCGCTGAGGCTTTTGATGATATCAAGCGCAGTGTCGAAGGTTTTGAATTTTTCACCATCAGGCACGATGATTTCATGCACGGAAAATCCACGCGAGCGAAGTTCTGAAGCAAGCGGTGCCAGATACCACCTGGCAATGGTCTCATTGGTGATAATGGCGCAATGGCGGGCGACTCTGAAGCGCAGCAGTCTTGAAACAGTTTCTTTGACGATATCGTTGCCGAGAATTATTTCGTTGGTGCTGTGGCGCTTGAAAACGAGTCGTTGGGTTTCCATTCAGTTGCCTGCCTTTGTTCCGAACAGTTCGATCGCGTTCTGGTTGAGAATTTCTGCCATTGCCGAGGTCGAAAGACGCCTGACCTTAGCCATCTGCTCAAGAGCAGCGGTCAGATAGGCCGGCTCGTTGCGCTTGCCTCGCTTAAACTGCGGTGCCAGGTAGGGGCAGTCTGTTTCAAGGTGAATACGGTTCGTCGGCAGAAACCCGAACACTTCACGGGTAAGGTCGGATTTAGGAAACGTCAGAGCGCCGCCGATCGAAAAATGAAAGTTCATGTCGACCGCCCGCCTTGCAATGTCGAGATCGCCGGAAAAACAGTGCAGCAGAACCTTTGTCGGAGCCGGCAGACCCACGATGGCCTCAAAAAAAGCGTCATAGGCTTCCCTGACGTGAACGACCGCAGTCATCTGCAGTTCAGCCGCCAGCTGCCAAAGTTCTTTAAAAACCTTGATCTGCACATCACGCGGCGAAAAGTCGTAATGAAAATCGATGCCGATCTCACCAATGCCGATTACCCCGGGTTCGCTGGCAAGAGATTTCAGCTCAGCAACTGAGTTTTCGTTGAATGAAGAAGCCTCGTGCGGGTGAATGCCGATCAGGGCAAGACACCCGGGGTATTTTGCGGCAATCTCGACTGCCCGGCGTGAATCGGCGACGGTGGTGCCGGCATTGACAATACGGGTTACACCGGCGCTTTTCGCGCGCTTGACCACGTCAGGCAGGTCGTCTGCGAATTTTTCGTCCTGCAGATGGGCGTGAACATCGATAAGTCTGAGGTCAGACATTATTTGACCCTGATGCCGGTTTTGGCTGGCTTGTCAGGACTGACGAGCGCGAGGCCGCCGTCTTCAGTGGCGGCTGCGAGTATCATGCCGTGCGAGAGAATGCCTCTGATCTTGGCCGGTTTAAGGTTTTTAACCATTACTACCTGTCTTCCAGGCAGTTCTTCAGGCTTATAGAACGCGGCAATGCCGGCTACCAGAGTGCGGGTCTCGTCGCCGATATTTACAGTAAGCTTGAGAAGCTTGTCGGCATTCTCTACCTTTTCAGCTGTTTCGATACGGGCGATGCAGAGTTCGGTCTTGAGAAAGTCGTCAAAGCTGACCAGGCCGTTTTCGGCGCTGATGACAGCGGCTTTTTCTTCTGTCTTTGCGGTTTTGGCTGGTTTTTCAGTTTTTGGGGCCGCTTCACCCTTCGCACCCTTCTT
>JAKQKW010000184.1 GCA_029560455.1 Candidatus Rifleibacteriota bacterium | reverse complement strand
GAAACCTGCCCCTGCAGCGTCAGAAACACCTTGGTGCTCTGAATCTGCCCTTCAGATTTGACAAAGATATGTGGGTCGAGACTGTTGTCAACGCCTCCGAACCTGATTTCGCCGGTTTCTATCTGAAACTGGCGCTGTTTGAAGTAGAGTTTGCCCTGAACGCAGCTGATGCCGCCATCGAGTCTGAAGTTGTTCAGGTCGCCGGCAATCGAGAATTTGCCGCGCATCTCTGAGTTGAGAAACGAGCTTTTCAGCCAGAAATTGCGCGGCACTTCGATATCGAAGTGGTAGTTCAGCGAATCGAAGAAAAAGTCGATCGGTTTGCGCTTTGCAAGCAGATCAGTTGTGATATTGAATTTGCCGCGAGGAACAAATACTTTGCCGGCAACAACCGGGTTGTAGAGATCACCAGCGATGGTCATCGCAGCGCTGGCATTGCTTACTTCAAGGTTCATGAAGCTCAGGTCAAGTTTCTGGCCCGTGATATTGGCCGTTATTGAGCCAAGCGAGTCACGAAAGTTAACCTGCCCGGTGCCAAGCAGTTTGCCACGGCCAAGGTTTGCCTCAAGTCGGTCGATGTTGATTATGCGGTCGTTGGTTGATATGGCAAAATCGACCTTTGTCAGAGGTTTGCGCATGTTGCTTAGAGCGAGCTGATCGGCAGTCATCTGCAGATCCCCTGAAATTTCGGGGTTGGTCGGTCGGCCGGTAAGATGCAGGTCAGCCTTGACCGTGCCGCTGGCTTCACGAAAAACCTGTGGCAGATAAACTGTCAGATCTGAAATAGGACCCTCGGGTATAAACAGGTGCAGGTCGATGTTGGCAGGTCTGACGTCTTCATCGAGGTCGACGCGTCCTTTAAGGTTGAAAGAACTGGCATTGAGCCTGACAAAGGCCTTAGCGATATCGATGCCTGCACGATTGCCTTCAATCTCAGCCCTTACTTCGGGAATTTTCCTTCCGGCCGCAGTCAGTTCATCTATTTTTGCGGTCGCTTTGATCTGCATATCATCGAGATTGCCGAAAAGGCGGGCTTCTGCTGAGAGACTGCCGTCGTAATCCCAGTTGGGCAGGTCAAAAAGCCTGCCGAGGGCTTTGACCGAAAAGTTTTTGCCGTTGATCATCAGGGCAACGCTTTTGCCCGGATCAAAAAGGCCTTCTACGCCGAGTATCCCCTGGCGGTATTTAAGTTCCAGAGATCTTACTTCAACGCTGCCATTCTGATAAAGCACCTGCATTGGCCGGTTAGAAACGATTATGTCATTTTCTTTCTGAATCTTCAGGGTATCAACCTGCATATTTACCAGGTCGGGGGTCAGCGAAGCGAGATCGCCCTGCACCTGGCATTTGCCGGTGGCGACGAGCCCACCGTAATCAAACGACTGAATTCCCCACATCTGAGGTAGAAATGACAGATCGACATTGTTCATTTCGAGGGCGGCTGAATAAGGTTGTCGGCCATCCCAGCCCATTTCGCCGCTGATTTTAACGCCAAGCTTGTCGAATTCTCCGCTTGAAATGCGCAACCCGGCGTTGTCAATGTCAATTTCACCGCCAAAATTGCCAAGATCGCGGTCGCCAGACTTCATATCGCGTGTAAAGACAGTAAAAGAACCTTGTCTGACCTTGTCATCGACTTCGAAGCCGCCCTGAATGTTTATTTCTCCGCGCAGTTCAGGATTCAGTTTTTGCAGAAAGGCTATTTTTGCGAACTGAAGATTCTCTGCTTCAATTGAGCCCGAGAATTTTCCGGTATTGATAATCTGTCCTGATATATTCAGATTTCCACCGAACGCTCTGGCAAAAAGACTTTTTAGCTCGGTCTGCTTGCCCTGGGTTGCCCCTTCAAGATATAGTGTGTCGATTTTTTCATCGTGCAGAACCAGCTGGTGCCCTTCGATAATGAAATTCCAGACATTCTGGCCTTTGTGGTGGCTGTAATTGACATTGCCTGCAATGATGCCAGCCTGTATTTTCTCTGCAGCTGCAGGCTGAACAAACTTTTTGAGGATCTCGACCGGCAGCTTTTGAAAGCTGAGTCTGAAGGCCCGCAGCGAACCATGCAGCAGATCGATTGAGAAAAAACCGTCGAGGTAAGCATCATCTGAGTGTCTTATTACCAGAGGGGCCAGGGTGAGAACCGTGCCTTTGACGCTGGCCTGTGACCTGAACGAGCTGACAGGAACTCCCATCAGTTCAAGATTTTCGCCATAGAGATCGCCTTTGACGATGGGTTGCAGAAGTGCTCCGCCAATACTTGCCTTTAGAGAAGCTACTCCACTGGCGATAGTACCAGGAACCCCGAAGGTTTTCAGGTTAACCTTGTCGACCAGCACATTGGCAGCGAATTTTTCGCTCGATATGAGGCCGTCAACCGCTATTTTACCGCCGCCAGTAAACAGGGCCAGCGGATTGGAAAGATACCAGCGGGCACCGGTGCCATATACTCTTGCTGTGAGTTTTTCGGGCGAGAAGGTAAAAAAAGTGCCTTCATGCAGTTCAAGGCGCATGTCATAGGTCGTGCTGGCCGGGGCGTTCAGATCGAAAGCAACCTTGAACGGGCCACTGCATTTGCCGGCCACCGGGCTGTCGATAAATGGCTTGAGCTTCTGCAGGTCGATCTCGTTCATAAGCCCCTGTACCTGTCCAATGCCTTTGCTTTTGCCATTCAAAGTGATGCTGGCGCTTGCCGAAAGTTTGCCTATTTCTGTGGCCAGGTCGCCAGAAAGTTCGATTACAGAGTTTTTATCAAGCTGCCAGCTGAGATCAGCACTGTCGATTTTTTTGTTCTGGTATTTCCAGTTGCGGGCTAACGCTTTGCCAGAGCCGGCCAGATTCTTCAGATCACCATTTATAGTGCCTTCAAACCAGAGTTTTCCCGGTTCGGTGTTGCGCAGGTTCAATCCCAGGCTCTCAATCATGGGTCTGTTGACAAGAATGTTTTCGGCGCTGATATCGGCTGAAAAACTGCCCATTGTCTTATCAGTGCCAGACCAGACACCGTTGACTGCCAGCTTACCGTCGCCGAGCTCACTGCTCAGACTGCCTTGCCATGGCTTTTCATCTTCGCGGGCTATTTTAAGGTTAATCTTGCCGTTCAGACCTGACCAGCTGAAGGCGCAGTCATCGATGCTGACCGTGCCGGTAAGTTCGTTATTTATAAGCTGCGGCAACGACTCTGACGGTTGCTGAAGACGCTTTGCCAGATTTCCACGATAGTTGAGGCTGAGCGCTGCGCCGCCCGAGAGAATATTCAGGCCGAAACGATGTGAAAGAAAAATCAGCGGAATGAAAGTTGAAAAATTCTTTTCCTGCCAGCTGAGATTGATCGTTGATTCGCCGCTGTCAAGGCCGAGCATTGCCACAAGACGAGCGTTACCGCCGATCGGGCCCTTTTCGAAAGAAACTTCCAGACTGGCGTTGCGGCGGGTTCTGATAAAGCTGGCCTTGAAATCGGGAATAAAAAAGGCGCTGACCGAGGTGTTGAGATTCAGACCGTTTACGGTTATTTCTCTGGCAGGGATTCTGGGAAGGGCCGTCCCGGAGGCTTTTTCAGGCCGCGGGGCCGTAGCATCGTATTTAAGGCTGTTGAGCTGAATTTTTTCGATAGCGGCCCGGCTGAAATAGAGGTCGAGCGGCCCGGTACCCGATGCCAGAAAGATTGTTGCCTCTTCGGCTTCAAGAAACGGTTTTTCACCGGGCAGCATCACTTTGAGATTGCTGGCTTTTATCGTATGTTCCGGAAAATTGATCTTGAGACTTTCGGCATCGAAATCGATGTCATGAAAGCTGCGGGCGAAACTGCGAACCTGATTGATCAGCTGGGCCGGCAGCTTGAAGGTTTGCCGCCAGGCAAAGAAAACCAGACCTGCCGCCAGAATCAGCAACAGGAGCATAAAGTAGAAAAGTTTTCGGGCTCTGATCATTAAAAATTTCGCCGGGTTTTGTTGTGCCGGGATTGTACCACAGCCGAAAGGCAATAGCAAATCGGCGTATGTAAAAAGAGCCCTGCTCGTTTGAGCAGGGCTCTTGAAAGTCTTTAATTACTTGGCTTTGGCGATAAGATCTTTGAGGTCTTTGCCGGGTTTGAATTTTACAACTTTTTTAGCCGGAATGCTGATGGCTTTTTTGGTCTGGGGGTTAACGCCCTTGCGAGCTGCGCGTTTGGCAACTTCAAAAGAACCAAAACCGATCAGCTGGATTTTGTCACCTTTTTTGAGGCTGTCTTTGAAAGTGTCGAGCATTGATTCGAGAGCTTTCTGAGCAGTTGCCTGGTTGATGGCGGCTTTCTGAGAGATTTCTTTTACGAGATCAGCTTTATTCATCGCGAGTTCTCCTTAGTAGGTTGGAAATTGATGAGCTGATTATAATTACCCGTTTCGCTTATTGTCAATACCCTTTTTAAAAAAAGTTTGCCCGTCAGTGCCATTAATAAAGGTTTTTTTTCTTCAGTCTAAAGTGCACCCCTAGTCAGATGCGAAATGT
Source organism: Candidatus Rifleibacteriota bacterium (assembly GCA_029560455.1). The sequence goes on along the minus strand of JAKQKW010000184.1, from coordinate 892 downwards.
TCCCCCCATGGAGTAAGAGAATACCGGTCAAAAGAGCATCCTATATTTGGGTATTGCAAAAAACTGATTCAGATGCTAAGTATATAAAATACACATCATAAAATCAGAGGTTACGTATGCTTGAAACGGGGTTACTCATTGTTCTGTGCGGCATTCTGTTTGCCGGTGGCGTTTATCTGTTGCGCCTTCTTTTTCCGCCCGATGACCAGAGTCAGACCGGGCCGGTTAAAATTGCCGAAACAGCCCCCGAACAGCCTCCGGCAGGTTGTGATTTTGATGGTTTTGTCGAACGCAGGCCAGTTGCTCCGCGTAAAACCGGCAAAATCTGCCAGCATCTGCTTTCTCTCACAATTCTTTGCTTTTGTGGTTATTTCATTTACCAGAACCGACCAGACTCTCTGCCTGGCTTTGCCATGCCCATAAGCGGTGAAGAATCGGTTCAGGCGCGTAAAACCATCACTCCCGCCGAAGTCGAGGGCCACGTGGTTGTCGACGGTGTCAACTGGTTTCAGATTGTCGCTACCAGCACCGAAGGAGTGCCATTTGAAGGCTGGGTCTCTGAGCTGGCAATTCTCAACAAACCGCCCAAAGAGAACAAAATGGCCGATGAAATGCTGAAGAAACTCGGCCTGCCCACCAACCGCGAACGCATTGAATCAGTAAAGCAGATCCGCAAAATTAACGCCGCACTCGGCACCGCCCTCAAAAACGAGAAAAAAATACCAGACTGATTTAATTCTCCGTAAGCAACTGTCGCACATCTGCCGATAAGTACCGCAAATACTTTTCTGGGGGATGTAACTATGTCATTGCGAAAGCGCAGAAACCTGCTGCTCCTGGCCGTTTTCCATTTTATCATGCTCGCCGCCTTCCTGCCCGGCTGCAAAGAAGG
>JAKQKW010000177.1 GCA_029560455.1 Candidatus Rifleibacteriota bacterium | reverse complement strand
ACGACTCGCCAGGGCTTTGAGATTCCGAATATCCCGTTTGAGAAGATGGCCGAAGTTAATGCGGCTCTTAGGCCTCTGATCGAAGAGCTCGAACTCGAACATGGGGTTAAGATCGACAACCCGGCAGCGGGTTACCCGGCGGCGGGCATGCGCAACATTTCGGCCTGTATCGGCAATCGCACCTGTCCGTTTGCCAATACCGATACGACGGGCCTGGCGCAGCGCATCGAAGCGGTTGTCTACCCGCACGATTTTCATACCAAGATCGCAATCACCGGTTGCCCGAACGACTGTATCAAGGCACACATGCAGGATTTCGGTATTATCGCCATGTGTATTCCGGAATACGATTATGACCAGTGCATCGGCTGTGAAGCCTGTGTGAAAGCATGTCAGCGCAAGGTTACCGGCGCCCTCGACATGAACGGCAATAAAGTGGTGCGTGACGAGCGGCGCTGTATCGGTTGCGGCGAGTGTGTGCTCGCATGCCCGACCTCAGCCTGGACCCGCAAACCCGGCAAATACTACCGTCTGCTGGTCATGGGCCGCACCGGCAAGAAGAACCCGCGGCTGGCGATGCCTTTTCTTGACCGGGTAAACGAAGAAGTTGTAACGAAGGTCATCGCCAATACCATGGCCTATGTCGACCGTTACATTCTGCGCTGCCTGCCGAAGGAACACATTGGCTACATCGTTGACCGCACAGGGTTCAACGTTTTTCGCGACGAGGTGCTGCAGGGAGTGGTGCTGAACCCTGAAGCACGCATGGCAAAAACGATTCAGTGGCCGGGGTACAACACGCTCAACGACGCGAATCTGAAAGCGCCTAAATAGGTCAATTATTTGTCGTTCCTGCGAAAGTGGGAGTCTTATCAGGATAGCTTTAAATCCACGCTTGTCCCCTCCGGGGACAAGCGCGGGGATGGCACATGGACAAAGGTTTGCGCGCATGGTGCACAGGCAGGTAGTGCAAAAATTTAATTAATAATAAGGAGTCGCATGTATCAGGAAACCCTTCAGAAGATGGTGGCAATGGCCCTCGCCAAAGTTCAGCTGCTCAACGGCAGCAGGCTCAGATATTTTATCGTTTCGATGCTGGCAGGTCTCTATGTCGGCCTCGGGATCATTCTGATTCTTACAATTGGCGGGCAGATGGGTGCTGACCCGTTGACGAAAACCCTGATGGGCGTGAGCTTCGGCATTGCGCTGAGTCTGGTGATCATGGCCGGTTCAGAACTGTTTACCGGCAACAACATGATCATGACCGCTGCCAGTCTCGACGGAAAGGTGCCATGGGGCGACAGTCTTCGTATCTGGGTCTGGTCATGGTTCGGCAACTGGGCCGGCGCGATTCTCGTTTCGGTGCTGTTTTACCTGGCGGGTCGTGCAGCCGGTTCGACCGGAGCTTTTGCCGGCATGGTTTCGGCGGCTAAGATGTCGGCGCCTTTTATGAGTCTGTTTTTTCAGGGTTTTCTGTGTAATATTCTGGTCTGTCTGGCGGTTCTCTGCAGCCTGAGGCTCAAAGAAGAAACGGCGAAGCTGATCATGATCTGGTGGTGTTTGTTTGCTTTCATTACCAGCGGTTTTGAACACAGTATCGCTAACATGACGGTTCTTACTATCGGTCTGCTGGCGGCTCCGGGCCCTGAAGTCACCATGGCCGGGTATTTTTACAATCTGGGGGTGGTCGGACTGGGCAATCTTCTCGGCGGCGCTCTTGTGCTTGGCGGTGGCTATTATCTGGCCGGAAGGCAGCAGGCAGAACCCGCTGCAGCATGAGCCCTCGACTGACCGGGGCGTTGACATCTGTTCTCACCGCACTGCTGCTGGTGCCGGTGCAGATTTTTCCGAAGCTGCCGCTGCTGCTGGCTGAACGCTTTTACTCTGGTGCCGGCTGGGCACAGATCATGGTCATGTCTATTTACTCTGGTCTGATTGCCAGCCGCATGGCTGAGCCAGTGGCGGCGCGTCGGCTCAGGCCACGCATCTGGCTGCTGTTTTCGCTGGTATTTTTTCTACAGCTTTTTTTGGGGCTTGCCGGTATCGAGAAGCTGCTGATGACCGGTAAACTGCACCTGCCGGTGCCGGCTTTGATCGTTGCCGGGCCGATTTACCGCGGCAGTGATTTTTTCATGCCGATTCTGTTTTCGATAACGGTGTTGCTGGTCGGCACTGCCTGGTGTAGTCATCTCTGTTATATCGGTGCCTGGGATGACTTCTGCAGCCGTGCCCGCAAAGAGCCGGCCGGATTGCCAGCCTGGTGGTCGCGCGCCCGCTCTGGCATTCTGTTGCTGGTCATCGTCTGTGCTGCCCTGCTTCGCTATTTTGCGGTTGACTGGCAGACGGCGCTTCTGTTGGCAGCAATTTTCGGTTTGGCCGGGGTTGGGGTCATGCTGGCGGTCTCGCGCCGGCTGGGCCTGATGGCCCATTGCACGGCATTCTGCCCGGTTGGTCTGGTCGGTAACTGGCTGGGTCGCATTTCACCCTGGCGTATGAGTATCGATTCCGGCTGTACCGCTTGTATGCAGTGCCGGCGTGTCTGCCGTTATTCGGCTCTCGAACGTGATAATATTCTGAAGCGGCAGGTCGGGTGGTCGTGTACACTCTGTGGCGACTGCGTCTCAGCGTGTCACAGCGGTCAGATCGGTTACAGCCTGCCATTTCTCGATAAAGAAAAAGCGCGTGCCGTGTTCGTTGTTTTAATAACCTCGCTGCATGCGGTATTTCTTGCCGTTGCCCGTATCTGAAAAGAAAGCCGGGCCGGTTTTCCGGCCCGGTTGTTTTGCAGACTGCCGGTTATTGCCAGGTCAGCTTTTACGCCAGTAGGCGCTGCAGTCGGGTTTGCGGTCCATGAAACCGTATTCGATCAGGTAGCGGCGTATGGTCACGTAGTCGCTGTAGACTTCCTGAAGAATCGCGTTCACTTCTTTTTCGTTGTAGATGCGGTTGTGTTCGAAGCGCTGGGCGATGTGGCGCAGCACGACGAGTTTGCATTTTTCTTTCAGCACGAAGGTTTTGAGCGGTCCGTTCAAACCATCTGGGAAATACTTTTTCAGCAGTTTTTCGCTTTCCTCTTCGGTGACTTTGTAGCGGTCATCGACCATGGTCGCGGTTTCGTGTGGTTGAATGTAGCGGGGTTTTTCATTTTCGCGCTCGCGCAGAAGCGTCATCAGGGTCAGAAACATTTTAGCCTGCCTTTCTTTTTCTTTGAGTGAGAAACGGTGGTTACGTATGGTCGAGATGCTGCCTATCTGCATTTCCTGTTGAATCTGCTGGTCGGAAAGACCTTTGTAGAAGCGTTTCAGCAGTTCGGTCTGATGCTCTGACAGGCCGGTGCTTTTTTTGTCGAGCCCCAGCAGAAACTCGAAGAC
>JAKQKW010000153.1 GCA_029560455.1 Candidatus Rifleibacteriota bacterium | reverse complement strand
CCTTGAAAGCTTCTTCCATGCTGGTGCCGGCAGTGAACTTGCCGCCACTGGCTTTTGCATTCTTTTCAGCCACCTTCATGACATCGGGAATCAGGTTGTAGCCTTCCGGGTGGGCGAGATGAACATCCATACCAAAGCGGGTCATCAGGCCGATGATACCCTGCGGAACCGAAAGCGGCTTGCCGTAGCTGGGTGAATAGGCCCAGGTCATGGCGATCTTTTTGCCCTTGAGGTTTTCGAGGCCGCCAAAATGTTCTTTGAGCCAGCCAAGATCGGCCATCGACTGGGTCGGGTGGTCAATGTCGCACTGCAGGTTGACCACGGCCGGGCGCTGCGGCAGAACTTTCTGTTTGAAACCGTCGTCGAGGGCTTCGCCGACTTCGCGCATATAGGTGTTGCCGGCGCCGAGATACATATCGTCGCGAATGCCGACTACTTCAGACAGGAAAGAGATCATGTTGGCGGTTTCGCGCACGGTTTCGCCATGAGCGATCTGCGACTTGCCTTCGTCAAGGTCCTGCACTGCAAGACCGAGCAGGTTACAGGCCGAGGCAAAAGAGAATCTGGTGCGTGTCGAATTGTCGCGGAAAAGCGAAACCGCAAGGCCGCTGTCAAAAACCCGGGCCGAGATGTTGTTCTCGCGCATGAGTTTGAGCAGGTCGGCAATCGCCAGAATCTGTTTGAGTTCGTCGGTCGTCTTTTCCCAGGTCAGGAGCAGATCTTTGCCGAACATTTTCGTTTTGTAGCCACTGATCTCTTTCAACAATGCCTTGAATTCTTTCATTTGGTAATACCTTTCGCTTTATTTTCGCAATAAACCCGGTAAGTAGTCAGTTCAGACGCTTACCGGGTTCGCATTCACAACTCAGATGTAGTAGGCGTAGAGCGCGTAGAAGGCAGCCGCCTTGACCAGATCGTCGACCGGGGTCTTTTCGTTCGGGGCATGCGCATGTACTTCGTTGCCCGGGCCGAAACCGATGATCGGAATCTTGTAATAGCCGTTGATGGTGACACCGTTGGTCGAGAAGGTCCATTTGTCGACCTTGGGGTCTTTGTTGAAGAGTTCTTTGAAACTCTTCACGCCAGTCTGCACGACATGTTCGGTTTCGGGTATCTTCCAGGTCGGGAAGTATTTTTCCATGCCGTATTTGAGGCCGGTATAGGCGACTTCTTCATAGTGCAGAACTTCAACTTTGGCTTCATCGCCAAGTTTGAGACCAACAGCCTTGATTGCTTCCTCGACTTCTTTGACTGCTGATTCTTTGGTTTCGCCCCAGGTCAGGCGGCGATCGAGGTGAATATGAACGGAGTCGGCCACGGCGCACAGTGACGGGCTGCCAGATTTGAATTCAGAGATGGTAACGGTGCCCTTGCCAAGGAAGTCATCGTGCTTGAGACGTTCATTGAGTCTTTCGACTTCGAGCGCAAATTTTGAAGCCATGTAAACCGCGTTTTTGCCGCGTTCGGGAGCCGAGCCGTGGCACGAAATACCGCGAAAATCGACGCCGATTTCCATGCGACCGCGGTGACCGCGGTAGATATTGAGATTGGTCGGTTCGGTGCTGATCACGAAATCGGGTTTGATTTTTTCTTCTTCAACGATGTATTTCCAGCACAGGCCGTCACAGTCTTCTTCCATTACCGAGCTGACGACATAAAAGGTGACGTCGCGGTCAAAGCCCATATCTTTAAGAATGCGACCGGCGGTGATGGCTGAGGCGATGCCGCCTTCCTGATCGACGGTGCCACGGCCCCAGACGAAGCCGTCTTTAACTTCGCCGGAAAACGGATCAAATTCCCAGTTGGCGCGGTTGCCGACGCCGACGGTATCGACGTGACCATCGATAGCCAGAACAGTTTTGCCGTTGCCGATGCGGCCAATTACGTTACCGAGTCCATCTATGCGAACTTCGTCGAAACCGGCTTCTTTCATCTGGCGAACCACTTCAGCCTGCACGTCTTTTTCCTGCATGCTCTCTGAAGGGATCTTTACCATGCTGCCGAGATTTTTAGCTGTATAATCGCGGTATTTTTCAGCCAGTTCCATGATCTTTTTTGCGTTGCTCATTCCGTTCTCCTGTTGTTGTATTTTGCTCAGTCGAACAAATCTATCGGCTGATATTGAAAGCTAATTATACCTGCGAGTCAACG
>JAKQKW010000135.1 GCA_029560455.1 Candidatus Rifleibacteriota bacterium | reverse complement strand
GTATTGGGTTTGAAAGCCAGACCCCAGACCGCGATTGTTTTGCCTGTTAAATTCTCGCCGTATCGGCGCACGAGTTTGTTAAAAAGAACCTTTTTCTGGCGATAATTCACCGCTTCTACCGCTTCGAGAATTTCAAGCTGGTATGAATGCTGCTCGCCGGTGCGAACGTCTTCGCAGCCGATAACCACCCGGTCAGGTTTCATGAAATCGTCGATGGCATTGCCCTCTTTAAGAAATTCAGGGTTGCTCACCACATCGAAGGGAATATTCTCACCGCGGGCGGCAAGTTCTTCGCGAATGTCTGCCTTAACCTTCTCGCCAGTGCCAACCGGAACCGTCGATTTATCAACGATGACCCGGTACTCTTTCATACTGCGCCCGATGCCCCGGGCAACCGCCAGAACATGCCTGAGATCTGCTGACCCGTCTTCGCCCGGCGGGGTGCCAACCGCAATGAACAGCAGCAACGATTTTGCCACAGCATCTTCGAGACTGGTCGTGAAAGAGAGGCGTTCTTCGCCGACATTGCGTTTGACCAGGCCATCGAGACCGGGTTCATAAATCGGAATAATGCCGTCTCTGAGCCCGGCAATCTTCTTTTCGTCAGTGTCAACGCAAATAACATCATTGCCCGATTCCGCAAAGCAGGTTCCTGTAACCAGACCAACATAACCGGTTCCGATCATGGCAATTTTCATTGTTTCAACCTTTCAAACTCAGTCTTGATGCTGCAAATAGAGCATTAATATCTATCATCAGCAGCAGAAAAATCAAGTCTGATGAGCAAAAACGGCCCGACCGGCGAAATTAAAGCCGCTTTTAAAAAGCGCCTGAGATTTTAGTTCAATCAATAATACAGTGTATTCCAGATTGCCTGGCGTTCAGGAAAAATCTGCCAGGCGTTTATGTATGGTTTTATGAAGAAGGGTTCTTCGTCTGGCGATCATTGGTATCGTTTCAAGAATAGCGCAGTGACTGCTGAAACTTTTCAGGAGCTTGTCGAGCATGTTTTGCACTGCCGGGCCAGACAGTTTAACTGCTGACCCTTCGACAAGCCCAGAGACCTACTATTTACGGCGGCGGGGTTTGGTTTTGCGGGCGGGTTTGTAATCAGCGGCTGGCTCTGAAACGCGGTTTTTGTCGTTCGCCAGCTTTTCGATCTGGTCGCGACTCAGGCTGGTGATTTCTGAAATTACTTCGACACTGATACCTTTGCTCAGCATTTTTAGTGCTGTTTGCACCAGGGTTTCTGCGCGGCCCTTTTCTATGCCCTTTTCTATGCCTTTTTCTATACCTTTTTCCATTCCTTTGGCCATCCATTGAGCAGGCCAGGATTTTACGGTTTCTGATAACATTGCATGCACCTCCTGCAAGTCGTGAAATTCTGGTATTGATTTACCAGGGTAGCGGCTTGGCAGTAATACTCTGCCGAGCCAGACAGTAAAGGCACGTCTGAGGCTTAGTTGTTCAGGAGCTTTTAGCCAGTCGATCAGGGTAGCAATTATCTTGCAGACATCTTCAGGTGTCTGTTGGCGCTCTAATTGGAAAAGAACCGAAACCACACTTTTTAGACTTTCAAGCTCGTGGTTTCCATAATAGCCTTCATCGATCAGTAAATAGCGTAATCGTGGCAGATACTGATCAAGACCACGTGGCGCTTTCTCTATCACATCTTTTATGTCAAGAGGAGCATTATCCCAGCGCTTTGAACCATTATATAGCACTATCGGCAGAACAGGCGGCAGTTTCTGGCCTGTTTTGACTGTTTTGGATATTATAAGATCCTGGTAGAGCAGTCCGAGATAGGTCATCATGCGAACGCTCATAAAGTAGTCGATGCCAGATTGAAACTCGATCAGAATGTAAATGTAAAGCTGCTGCTTCCCCCATTTAACAGTCCAGATAACATCGTCGAAACGCTCTTTTAAATCATCTGAAACAAAGGAGTTGTTGTATTTCTTCAGGGTCGAAAAATCTATGAGTTTTATCCAGTCTTCTCTGACAAAATCGCACAGAAGTTCTTTGACCATCTGCGCATGCGAAAACAACAGTTTGTAGCTTTTATCCTTGTCACCCATTGGATTATTATATCTTAGCCGCAGACCTGTAGCAAATAAAAACTGCGCAATCCCTTTTATGCACTAACTTTTTCACTCCAATGAAATCGTGATTCGGCAATAGGTTATTGCAGTTTCTAATTCACGACCACGGAAAACCACACTGCAAAACACTGTAGGCACATTCGCGAGTTAGTTCGGGACACCACCAAATTTCAGGCAGGCCAGTTTAACATGCCGGCAGCCAGCAGATTCTCGATCAGCACGATCGACGGGGCTTCGCGCATATCGTCGGTATTGGGTTTGAAAGCCAGACCCCAGACCTCGATTATGTGTGGTGCCGAAGATCTGCATTTGATAGGAATCCCGGAGCTGGCAGACAATATCGTCAGCCTGATGAGCAAAAACGGCCCGACCGGCGAAATTAAAGCCGCTTTAAAAAAGCGCCTGAGATTTGAGTTCAATCAATAATACAGCGTATTCCAGCTTGCCGGGCGGGAAATACTGATCTGTAGATTAGCACCGGCTAATTTTGGGGCAGGTCAGGAGACACAGATAGATTGCCGTCTGCATTGAAATACTTCACTCGGGGCCGGGGTAAGGGGGGGAATCAGGCAGCCTTTTTTGGCAGGCGAGCTTTGCGCGGTTGGAGGCTGACGACTTTTCTGGTGGTTTCTGCTTCTTTTTCCTGTGATGCCTTGCAGATAGCATCAAGGTCGCCGCCAAGTTTTTGCGCGAGTTCATCGCGCCGTTTGCGAGTTTCTTCGATGATCGGGTCTTTCCACATGTCAGCCCTCCATAAGTTCCTGTGGTGTGCAGATGGTTGTTTTTTTCATAGTATCCTGACAGGAAAAATTTGCAGACTTTGCTTCAGAAAGTATAGCCCAGTAATTGTTATCAGGCAAGCCGCGCTGTTCTTTTGTTTTGCTCACCTGCCGAGTGGCATCGATTATTTTTGGGTGCGGGATGCGCCGGTCTCAATTTGCTCTATGGCAAAAGTCGTTTTCATTTACCCCGCAAAAGTCTTTGTTGAAAGTTGAAAGCTGGTTTCTAGTGGCTTTAAATTTCTTTTGCCGAGATTTTGCGGGGTTTTCAGCAGGGCTATATTTTGCCGGGGAGGGTAGTTTTCAGGTAGTCGTCGGTTGCTTCGAATATTGGGTCGGTCATATTCAATTGCCGCATCAGGGGAATAACTTTTGTTCTTACACCCATGCCGCGTGAGTCGACATAGCCGTAATCACGTAAAATATCCATGATTAGAGGATTTCGCGGGGAGCGCAGGCCGGCCACCATTTTTGTGACAGTCATTGAATTCTGGAGTTTCCCGGGGCTGATGATTTCAAGACGATTTGAGTAATTTGTGACGTCACGGTCTTTTCTCAGAGAATTTTAACAGAAACAGAGCAGGCCTTTCAGACCGTTTATGTGGCGTTTTTTCGCTTCCTGGGGGCTTTATAGGGTGCAGCGGGTTCGCAGAATTTGTTGTTGCTGGCAATGGCCTTTATTTGATCAATGGTCAGGTCAGTTGCTTCGGCGATTTCTTCAAAAGACTTTCCTTTGGCAAGCATTTTTAGAGCAACTTTTTCGATGCCTTTTTCGATGCCTTTTTTTTCAGCAGCGTCCAGGTCGGTGGCCAGGTCGCTTAAAAACATTTCTCTGGCGAGAAGCTCGTATCTCATATGCTCGTCAGTGTTGGCTGTGCTCATTTGTTTTATTACCTCGCATATTCCTTTTTCTTTTTTGAGCTCACCTGGCAACTCAGAATCGCTGCGGTAATAATCGCCGAATTTTAAAATATGAAGCCATTTTTCAAATCGGTTTTGCAACTCAGCAGGCTTGCTCTTGTCAAATTTTGACAACTCAACAAAGTGGTATTCCATAAGGTCTGTGAGGATATTGTTATTTTTATCGTGCTTGATCAGATATTTATTGTAAATCTCTGGTTCAGGCAGGGTCGTTTCACACATTATCCATAAACAGACTGTTTTGTTAAGATCAGCATATTTTGCGCCACGGACAATTTGTCTGGTATAACTTGCTGCAGAGTAGAACAATACTCGCTTTAAGATCTCGGCATGGGCTTTAACCTGAATTTCGACGCAATAGACTTCACCGCTGATGTCACGAGCCTTAACGTCAATTACAGACTGTTTGCCGTTTTGCCACTCAGGAAGATTGATCGGGTTGAGAATTTCAAGCTCTTCGATCTGCTGATTTCCCTTAAGACTGAGCAGGGCATTTAGCATCAAAGCCAGAAGCTTTTCATTGCCTTTGCTGCCAAATACAATCTTAAACAGCAGGTCATTAGTCAGCCCGAAATATTTAACTTCTGAATTATCAACGATATTCATGATTTTTTATTGCCTCTGAAAGTCTTGACAAGCCTCTGAACGTCGCGAATAGCCAGCCCTTTGGCAATTACCCGGGAGCGATCGATCATGCTTCTGGTAAGTTCAAAATCTGACATACAAATAGTATAACGCAAAGCCCCTTCCCTGACAATAAGGCGCTTAAAGCGCATAATCCGACGATTGGCGCAGATTATTTTTCAGGGCGGGCTGGCGGGCGTTTATCGCCCTGAGATTGCTTCGTCGGCCTGTGGCCGGATTAAATCATGATGCTGCTTGTGCATCCAACGCTGACTGAGCAGAACATCGAAGATACCATAAGGATAGTTAAAAAGGTCGTTGCCCGAGCAACAAAGCAGGTTTATCTTTCGTGCTCGCTGCGGCCGATACCTTCGTAGTCGAAGCCTTGTTGAAGCATCTTTTTGGGCTCGAACAGGTTGCGGCCGTCAACTATCACCGGGGTCTTAAGAAGGGTTTTAACGCGTTCCAGATCAGGGTGGCGGAATTCGTTCCACTCGGTTACGATCACCAGGGCATCGGCACCCTCGAGAACATCGTAGGCCTTTTTCCCATAGGTGATTCGGTCGCCAAAAGACTTGTGCGCCTCTTTCATCGCCTCGGGGTCGTAAGCCCTGACGGTTGCGCCGGCAGCCAGCAGATTCTCGATCAGCACGATCGACGGGGCTTCGCGCATATCGTCGGTATTGGGTTTGAAAGCCAGACCCCAGACCGCGATTGTTTTGCCTGTTAAATTCTCGCCGTATCGGCGCACGAGTTTGTTAAAAAGAACCTTTTTCTGGCGATAATTCACCGCTTCTACTGCTTCGAGAATTTCAAGCTGGTATGAATGCTGCTCGCCGGTTTTTACCAGAGCCTGCACGTCTTTGGGAAAGCATGAGCCACCGTAACCGGCACCCGGAAATATAAAAGAATAACCAATTCTGGCATCTGAACCAATACCCTGGCGGACCTGAGCGACATCGACCCCGAGAAGCTCACAAAGATTGGCGATGTCGTTCATGAACGAAATCTTGGTGGCCAGCATGGCGTTGGCAGCATATTTGGTCATTTCTGCCGAGGCCAGATCCATTATTATAATGGGGTGGCCGGTTCGCACGAACGGCGCATAGAGTTCTTTCATCAGCTCGCCGGTGCGAACGTCTTCACAGCCGATAACCACCCGGTCAGGTTTCATGAAATCGTCGATGGCATTGCCCTCTTTAAGAAATTCAGGGTTGCTCA
>JAKQKW010000099.1 GCA_029560455.1 Candidatus Rifleibacteriota bacterium | reverse complement strand
GCAGCTCAACAGCAAGCTGCTGCGACCGCTCGAAGAAATCAAAACCGTTCTGCTCGAACACCAGACCGGCGAAACCCGCCGCCGCTGCGCCGGCGCCAACCTTCCCACCGATATCAGCGGCATCTTCGGCAGCAGCAACCGCCTGCTCGACCTCACCAGCCACGACTTCAGCAACGACCGCTGACCGCAACGCACCAGCAAATTCCTGCCTGCCGACAAATTTGACTTTAATAACGAAGTTCGTTATTATTTAGATGTGATCAAATCATTCAGGTGCAAAGAAACGGAAGCAATCTTTAACGGAATGGGTTCTCGCAGATTTTCGGCCATTCTACGGCCGGCAATGCGGAAACTTGAAATTCTTAATGCCGCGGAAGCACTGAATGATTTACGGGTTCCTCCTGGCAACATGCTTGAAATGTTGCAAGGGAATCGTCTTGGTCAGAATAGCATAAGAATAAACAAGCAATGGCGAATTTGCTTTGCCTGGAAAGATGGCAACGCATACGACGTCGAAATTGCTGATTACCATTGAATGAGTGAGGTATGAAGTGGCAAAGAGAAAAATAGAGCCGATTCGACCAGGTGAAATTCTGCTCGAAGAATTTTTGAAACCCATGGGTATTTCGCAATATCGTCTTGCACTGGCGATCGGGGTTCCGGCGCGGCGCATCAACGAGATTGTACATGGTCTGCGCGGCATAACCGCCGACACCGGGCTTCGGCTGTCGAAGTTTTTTGGTCTCTCCGATGGCTTCTGGGTAAATCTGCAAACCAGATATAATCTCGAAGTCGAGAAAGAACAGATTGCCGAAGCCCTCGAAAAAATCAAACCCTGGGCCGCAGCCGCATAAAAACAAGAGATAACGCAAAAAAACCGTCACGCGGCCGCAGCTTTGAGCAAACGCCTCGTCATCGACTGTAAATAGTCTGAAGCAGTTTTGACTTTATGGCAGATAAATCTTTGCCTTTGGGCATGATGAACAGGCATTGGCCTTTGCTGCGGTCTTCCCAGAGCTGGCCGATTATGCGCTTTTCCTGGGAATCGTCGTTTGACCAGCGATCGGCACCTTTGTATTCGACGACCAGATAGCGGCCGTCTGCCAGTGCGCAGACAAAGTCTGGATAAAACTTGTCTGATGAGGTTTGCAGCCAGAAAGAATGCTGCTGGCGGCGCTCGAGGTTTCTTACCCAGAATTTTATTTCAGGCAAGGTATCGAGAAAGACCGCGCATTCAAATTCTTCGCCGTCGGCGTTCAGATCGCCGACTTTGGGATAAAAGTGGTTCTTGAAGTTGTAAGATCCTCGAAAAACAGTGTTATACGGGTATTCATCAGGTTTGAAAGAAAAGCAGACCTCGGGTCGAACTTCAATTGGAGCCGGGTTTTCTGGCAAAAGCAACTGTTGATAAGCTTGAGTTCTTGCGGCCAGACGATATTGCTGAATCTTTTCCTGAATTGCGGCTTTTAAGCGGTATTTATCGCGGACAAGGTTTTCAAGCGGTAGATTTCTGGTTTTCAAAAGATGATCCAAAACGCCGTTCAAGAAACCAATTGCATCGGGCTGGATAACATCAGGGTGCGGAATATGCTGATCGAGCCAGAGAATCAAAGATTCCGCCGACCAGGCAAAGTCTAAACCGGTAAAAGAAAGTTGAGTCTGTATCTGGCTCAGGTAATTGATCTTGATTGCGCCTTCTTTATCGATGTCGATTATGCCAACAT
>JAKQKW010000097.1 GCA_029560455.1 Candidatus Rifleibacteriota bacterium | reverse complement strand
TGTTTTCGGGCAGCTGCGGCTCGACGTTATACAAAAAGCCGGTCGACAGACGATTCATGCGATTAGTCGTGCTTTCGAGAGCGATCAGCAGATTACCCTTGAGCTGCTCGCGGGTATCTTCGAGTTCTTTCTTCGTCAAACCCTTCGCAGCGATCTTTTCGACTTCGTTATGAAAGAGTTCGAGCACCTTCTTCAGGTGTTCCATTGACGTGCCCGCGTAAACGCCGAACAGACCGGTTTTTTTGTAAGACGTGTGATACGAATAAACCGTATAGGCCAGACCGCGCTTCTCGCGGATTTCCTGGAACAGGCGACTGCTCATACCACCACCGAAAGCAGCGTTCAAAATGGTAATCGCGAAGCGGCGAGAATCTGAGAACGAAACGCCCTCGGTGCCGAGGGTCAGATGCACCTGCTCGATATCTTTCTGATAGATCGTCGAAGCTATCGACGGCTTGACCGCCGACTCACGCGGCTTGAACTCACCGGAACGCAGAGTTTTGAGCTTCTTTTCGAGCAGCTTCTGCAGTTCATCCCAGTCGAAGTTGCCGGCAACACAGACAAGCAGATTACCGGTCACATACTGGCGGTTGAAAACATCGTAAATCTGGTCGCGCTTCATGCCCGCAACCGTTTCGGCAGTGCCGAGAATCGGGTTGCCGAGCCGCGAGTGTTTCCAGAGATTCTGCCCGAGCAGCTCGTGAATGATCTCGTCTGGCGAATCCTCATACATCTTGATTTCTTCGAGAATGACACGACGCTCGCGTTCGAGCTCTTCAGGGTCGAACTGCGAATTGATCACCATGTCGGAAAGCACGTCGACGGCGACGTCGAGCTTGTCTTTCACGACTCTGGCGTAGTAGCAGCAGTAGTCCTTGGCGGTAAAGGCATTGAGATAACCGCCAATGCGGTCGAATTCGCTGGCGATCATGCGCGGCGAACGCTTCTTCGTGCCTTTGAACATCATGTGCTCGATAAAATGCGAAACCCCCATCATTTCGGGGGTCTCGTAAAGCACACCGCTTTTCAGGAACATGCCGATGGAAACGCTCTGCACGGTATCGAATCTTTCGGCAATTATTTCGACGCCGTTGTTCAGGGTCAGCTTAAGATAGGGCGAAGCTTGCAAACTAGTTCTCCGGGGTCTGAGTTGGAACCGAATCAGCGCTATTATCTTCTATCGGCATAAGTCCCTGACTATCGTTGAATTCTTTTTCACTGGCACGCTGGTCTCTGACCGCTTCTTCTTTCTGCCCTTCGGGGGTCAGCTGATCAGGGATGTCAACCGACGGAACCGGCAGTTCCTTGAGGCTCTTCATGCCGAAATAATAGAGAAAATCCTGAGTGGTTGAATAGAGGCGCGGCTTGCCAAGCACCTGCTTTTCGCCCGAAACATAGATCAGCTTCTTTTCGAGCAGGTTCGAAATGACGCCATCGCAGCTGACGCCGCGGATAGCATCGACTTCGGCTCTGGTGATCGGCTGTTTGAAAGCGATTACCGAAAGGGTTTCGAGTGCCGGTAGCGACAGGGAAACGAGCTTCTGGCCGTCGAGCCGCTGAATGAATTGCGAAATGCGCGCCTTGGTTGCCAGCTGCACCCCGTTTTCGAGAATGGCGATCTGCAGGCCGCTTTTTTCGTCTTCATCGTAGGCCTTTTTGCGGGCCTGTACGACTTCAGTCACCCGTTCAGGAGAAATCGACAGAACGGCGGCGAGCTTTTCGATGCTGATTGGCTTGTTCTGAACCAGAAGCAGACCGTCGAGAGCCGCACAAAGCAGTTCAAAACTAGCTTCCTCACGGGGTTCGGCAACCGGCTGCTGTTCGTGGGTTTCGACTATTTCTTCGGTTGTCTGATTTATGTTATTTTCGCTGTTTTCCATGGTCACTCCTGAGTTTCTGCGACGGTCAGGTTCTCTTCTTCAGAAAGCATTTCGTCGGCATTGGCAAATTCTTCGGGCTTTTCAGGGTCGGCAGGCAGTTCGGCTTCAGGTGCGGGGCGCCCGTTTTTGCCCTGCCGCAGAACGATGGGTTCGAAGTTGGCTTTCTGGGCAAAAGCAAGTTCGCCGGTGCGTGCCATTTCGAGAACAGCCATGAACGACAGCACCGTTTCGTAGCGGGTGGCACCCTTTTTCAGCAGTTTGCCGAAGGTGACTTCGCCCTTGAATTTCTTGAGCATATCGCGAATTTCATTGATGCGGTCGAGAATACCTATTTTTTCAAGAACAACCCGGTGAATCGGCGGGCTGAGCCGGCGTCTGACAAGCGCATGAAAGATATTCAGCAGCTCGACCGGCCCGATATTGATTTCGAGAATCTCTTCTGGGCCGCGCTCGAGGTCAGACGAACGGGTAAAGATGCGCGAGGCGCTGCGTTCCATCTCACGCAGCTGCAGTGCGACGAGTTTGAAACGCCGGTATTCGAGCAGTTTTTCCACGAGGCCGGCGCGGGCATCTTCTTCATACATGCTCTCGTCGATGTCTTCGTCACCCGACCTGATCTCTTCGGGCTTTTCTTTCGGCAGCAGCATTTTCGATTTGATTTCGAGAAGCGTGGCAGCCATGATAAGAAAGCCGGAAGCGACTTCCATGTCGAGGATTTCCATCATCTGCAGGTATTCGAGATACTGACCGGCGATGTGTGCGATCGGAATATCGTAAATATTGATCTTCTGCTCTTCAATCAGGTGATAGAGCAGATCGAACGGGCCTTCAAAGACCGGAAGTTTTACCTGGTAGGCGCTCATTAATAAAGGAAACCCATTGCCTTTCGCACTGAATGCATCGTCTCACCGGCAACCTCGTGCGCGCGTTTTTCGCCGGCAGCGAGAACGTCGGCGATGTAACCCGGGCGGGCCTTGATCTCTTCGCGGCGCTGGCGGATCGGCTCGAGCATGGCGTTGATGCGTTCGAACAGAATGTTTTTGCAGTCGCGGCAGCCGATGGCGGCGCTGCGGCAACCGGCCCCGAGCTCTTCGAGACGGTCGGGCGTATAAATCTTGTGGTAGGCGTAAACGGTGCAGACTTCGGGGTCACCCGGGTCATTGCGGCGTACGCGCTGCGGGTCGGTGATCATCTGCTGAATTTTATCCTTGAGACTGGCTGGCGTTTCGCGCAGTTCGATGCTGTTGTTATAAGATTTGCTCATTTTGCGTTTGTCGATACCGAGCAGCATCGGCACTGACGACAGAATCGCTTCGGGCTCTTTGAGGATGTCACCATAATTGCCGTTGAAGCGCCTGATGATTTCGCGACTGAGTTCGAGATGCGGCAGCTGATCACGGCCGACCGGAACGACTTCAGCATTGTAGCAGGCGATGTCGGCGGTCATCAACACCGGGTACATCAGTTTGCCGAGCGAAACGGTCGAACGGGCTTCGTCGTCGCGCACATCGTCTTTGAAAGTCGGGCAGCGCTCGAGCCAGCCGAGCGGTGTCATATTACTGAGAATCACGGCCAGTTCGGCATGCTCGAGCATCGAAGACTGGCGCATGATGACTGATTTTTCGGGGTCGATACCGACGCTGAGCCAGTCGACAATCATTTCATCGATGACTTCAGGAAGATTGTCGATTTTGAGACGGTCAGTAAAAGCGTGCCAGACGGCGGCAAAGAAGAAGCATTCGTATTTTTCCTGGAGGGCGACCCAGTTTTTGAGGGTGCCTTCGAGATGCCCCAGATGCAGAGAACCGGTGGTTCTCATTCCGCTTACCAGTCTTTTCTTTGCCATTGTTATCTCCTGTTGTGCAGCTAAAGTCCTGTTTTATCAGCTTTCAGAGCCACGCGGGCCCATCAGTATTCGGTTGCCTTGAGTGCCTCTTCGGCGGCCAGCAGTGTCTCAGAATCGGGTCGCAGCAGGCGTACCCTTTCCCAGCATTCGCGGGCCTTATCAAGTTTTTTAAGTTTGAAATAGCCGACGCCAAGGTTATATTGTGCTTCGGCGTAATTCGGTTCAATTTCGACCGCTTTTTCCCAGTATTCGATAGCCTTGTTGAGCTCGTTTTTCTTGTCATAAAGATTGCCCATCGTGAAAAAGGCGGTATGCTCAGCAGTGCCGGCGGCCAGTAAAGGCGTCAGCAAATGCTCGCTCTCGGTAAGGCGGTTCTCATAATAATAGGCACGTGCCAGCAGCAGTTTCTGCTGATTTTCAAGTCGGCCGGTACTGGCAAATGGTTCGAGCACGGCAATCGCGAGCGGGTAAAAGCCGAGACTGACGGCCATGCGGCCGACCGCAAAGGCTTCCTGCTGGCTGCTGATGCTGCCCGGATTAATCTGCTGCAGGTAGAAACCGACATTTTCACGGTTATAGCTGGCATCTTCGACACTGGCCATCTGCAACAGCAGCTGCGTATTGGCCGGGTCGCGTTCAAGCGCCGGCTTAACGATCTTTTCAGCTTCAGAAAAGCGACCGGCATTAATCAGCGCCTGACCGATTCTGACAGCCTCTTCGGTTGGCAACGGGCCATCTTCGGCTTTCTGCAGAAGTTTTTCGAGTTCAGCATCGCAGACGACGCCGACGGTTGAGTCTTCGAGCTTGAATTTGAGCACCGGCGCGATTTTCTGTTCGCTGTCGACCTTGAAATAAAGGTCGATACGCGACTGGGTGCTCGGAAAAACATTGAAAGAGTTTTTCGCCGCCCGGCCTTCCTGGTCGATTACAGCCGGAAAAGTGTTATGCAGCTCAAGTTCGAAATCTTTCAGCGGGTCGATCGAGAAGGTTTTGACACCGGTATTAACCATCGTCAGATTGATATAAACTTCGTCCTGGCGGGCCTGACCGCCGAGCCCCGACTGAAACGGGCGCCTGACGTATTCGTTGACGGTCAGCACAAAGCCCGAAGGGTGCAGCACGTCTTCACCCATGAAGAACACCGGCCCGCCAGCCTGCGCCAGCAGAGCGGGTGAACAAAAGAAGACGAAAAGAATTAACAGAACAAAATAAATCTTTCTGTGCATAGTGGCAGGTATTGTAACACATCCCCGCCCCCAAATAAACCTCTGGATCAGGCAAGTGAAAAATTACACAAAGCATTGTAATTCACTCTGCTGCAACACGAAAAAATCAAATACTGATCCAGGTCAGCCGTGAAAAACGAGCAGGTAATCGTAGGCGTCGATCGAGCGGTCAACAGCTTTGAAGAACAGGCGTGACTGGCCGTAGCGCGATGAAAAGGCGCTGCGCATCGGTTCGACGATTTCCTGTTCGTAGAGTTTTGGCGGCAGGTCGCGGCCTGACCAGCAGAGAACCGCCATGTCAGCATTTGCGGCCAGACGCACAAAAGTCGAATAATCGGGTGTCTTCTCAAATGAAATAAGGTAGCGACGCAGGCAGTTTTTTATGTCGCGGCGAGCCTGCTCCAGATCGGCATGACCGTGAAACCACGCATAAAAGACGGTCTGCAGTTCTGCTTCCTGAGTTTCTTCGTCGTCGAACATCAGCGGAAAAGCGACCAGCGGGTTACGATCGACTGCAAGTTCGTCGAGAGCGATGTTTGAAATCTCGATGCGACCAGTTCGACCTTTGACGAAACTGCGATGCTGTTCAAGGCAAAAAGCCATTATCTGATCAGGTTCGAGCGTCTGCCGACTCACAAAACCCTTGCTGGTGAGCCAGTAAGAGAGTATCTGATAAACGGCGGCCCAGAAGATTTCGCGCTGTTTTTCATCATCGATCTCGTAAGCGGCTTCGCGCCAGTAAAACAGGTAATCCAGCTGTTTGCTGGTAAACAGGCGGTCTTTCCAGGTCTTGAACGGGTTCATTTCGAGTTCGAGCGGCTTTTTGATCACCTGATTGAACTTCTGAAGATTTTTTTCGCTGAAACCGCCATCACGGCTGTTCAACCATGCACGCGCCAGCATAGCCTGACTGTCAATGGGTGAATTGAGATAGAGGGTAATTTCTTTGCGGCTGAGCCAGTTCAGAGCTGAAAAGCGATGAAAACACGGAAAAAAGATCGAGTCAACGCCACCTATTTCCCCTACCGCTTCAAGCAGCCATGATGATTGCAGACGCAGCATTTCAGTTGTTCCCGGCGGCCGGCGACAGCTTCAGCCAGAGTGCAGCCAGTTCGGGGTCAAACTGCAGACCGGCCTGACGCTCGATTTCGGCATCGATGTCTTTCTGGCTTTTATACTGCTTCAGACGATATGACCTTGAATGGCGCATTGCTGAAATGGCGTCGGCGATGGCGAGAATGCGGGCAGCTTTCGGAATCTCTTCGCCCTTGAGATTATCAGGGTAACCAAGACCATCCCAGCGTTCGTGATGCCAGCGGATAATGGCTGGCACTTCATCGGGAGCCTGCATACGGCTTTTCAGGTGCAGTTCGCCAAGCAGCGGGTGGGTGCGCATCAGATAAGTCTGCTCGTCATTGAGGCGTTCGGCGGTGCGCAGAATTTCACGCGGCAGAAGGGTTTCGCCGACATCGTGCAACATCGCTGCAGCCTTGAGAGCCTGCAGCTGTTCGCCTTCAAAGCCGGCGGCGGCAGCGATTTTTTCGGCAGTCTGTGCAACTTCGAGTGAATGGGCGGCATCATAGCCTTCGATGCGGTCAACGATCGAGGCAACACCCGAAACAAACTGGGAATAGCGCTCTTCAGTCGGGCTGGTGCGTTCGCGCAATTCGAAATAACGATAGGCAAGCCAGGTGACCAGAACGATCAAAACTGCATTGAAAACTGAAATCAGCATAATTTAAAACCCAAAGTTGGCACCGACGATAAAACGATGCCGGTCATAGATCCTGCTTGGAGTGTAAAGACCAAAATCGAGACTCAGGGCTTCGTCAAAAGCGTGACGAAGACCAAGAACAAAATCATTACCCGAATAGTCAATCGTCAGTTTTGTATCTATATCCAGATTCAGACTGGCGCCCATGATAAAGAACACCGGGTCAACCTCGGCGCTCTTCTGGCTGTAACGGCCAAAAGAAGCCTTCTTTTCGTCAGGGTTCATGGCTATATTGGTGCCAAGACCGAGAACAACGCGATTGCCGGGCATGCCGGTCAGCAGCATCACTGAATCCTGGTAGCCCTCGTTCGGGTCGAGAACGGCAGCAACCGCCATGTTCGGCCTGACCTTGTATTTGCCGGCGAACATCGGTTCAGTCTGCTCGGCCTTGCCACGAATGGCAAAACGTTTGACAATAGCCACTTCTGAGTCGTCAGAAAAAGCGAAAACGCCTTTAAACGTGGCCTCGTTGAATTCGGTCTCGCCGACCATGTGAATGGCAGCGCGTGCTCCGCCCGGAGACAGAACGTCAAGACCCGGCACAATCATGGTACCGCTCAGGCCATTAACCGTGGCATTGGCATGCACGGCCGGCGCCGGTGCGAAACACAAACCGAGACAATAGAAAAGGGCCGCAACGCCCGCTTTTAAAAAGCGCTGCCGCCCCTGTTTCAGCAAATTATGCGAATCAGTAGCCTTCGATTTCGTCGAGCTTCTGTCTGACGCTGTCTGCTTCACTATGACCGGGGAACTTTCTGAGAAATTCCTGATACGATGCCCGGGCCTTGTCATAGTCCTTAAGTTCCTTTTCGTAGAGTTCGCCTTTGCGCAGAAAGGCATCTGCAGATACATCGGCATCAGGATACTTTTCGGTTACCGAATTATAATAATCGATCGCTTTTTCGACGTTTTCAGAGCTTTTGCGGTATCTGATCTTGCCGTCGATCACCTGAGTCTTCATCGAATCCATGTCCTGCTCATAGATGCGACCAAGGCGATAGACGAGATCTTCGCCGCCCGGCGCATCGGGGAAACGCTGCAGCATTTCTTCGAGAGCTTTCGCCGCTCCCTGGTAATCCTTTTCTTTTTCGTCAAGCATGCCGATCAGCTTGCGATATCCGGAAATGGCATCATCAGGGTCAGTGCTCGCCGAAATCGCTTTGCGGTAAGCGTTGGCCGCTTCCTTGAAGTTGCCAGATTCGGCGTGCATATCGCCGAGGTCCATGTTTGCCTTGATTTCCTGCTCGTCTTTGGCATCGGCGGCAATCTCACCCTGGGCGGCAATTGCGCCTTCCTGGGCGCCGGTGCCGATCGAAAGTTTCTTCATTTTTTCCTGGGCAGCCTGAAAGTAGGTGCTGTAGCCGTAATCAGTTACGATCTTCTTGTAGTTGGTGGCAGCCTGTTCATACATGCCCATGGCTTCCTGGCAGGTGGCAAGATTGAAATATACCTTGTCGATAGCAAGAAAAGTCGGGTGCTCTTCAATTATCTTGTTGTAGATTTCTGAAGCCATCACGTAGTTTTTAATACGTTCTTCGTAGACTCTGGCAAGGTCGTAAAGGGTTTTCGGCAGTTCGGGGCCGGTCACACCGCCAGACATGACACCGCTGTTGAGCATATCAGCCGCTTCACTGAAATGGGCCAGCGCATTGCTCATCTCAGCTTCAGCCTGCTTGATGCGGATTTTGCCGATTTCGACCATCGCCGGTGAGTGAAATTTATCATTGCCAAGCAGCGTTTTCAGTTCTTCAATAGCCTGTTCATATGTACCCTGTGCCAGAAGCTGCATCGCCTTCTGGTATTCGGGAGTCGACTGTACAGGCTGGGCACCTGCCAGATTGTGGCAGAACAGCATCAGTGAAACGATAAGCATTGTTTTAATCTGCTTCATACTTTTCCCCTGTTTTTTTTAAAGAATATTGTATGACTTTCAAGTGCATGATAACATAGATGCCATTAATTATGTTGAGAGAGATGGCAATTTAATGTTCAAAAACCTGTTAAACATTGACAGCGAAGTTGTCGATATCAATAACACGGGGTGTATTGGCGAAGGTGGCCACACCGAGATGGAATTCAAGGTTCTGCCTCTTGAAAAGGTCTACCCGAACCCGAACCAGCCCCGCAAGATCTTTGATAAACAGGCACTGGAAGAACTGGCGCAGTCAATTCGCGAGAATGGCGTTCTGCAACCGGTTCTGGTGCGACAGATCGGCAGCAGGTATCAGATCGTTTCAGGTGAAAGACGCTACCGGGCCAGCAAAATTGCCGGAATGAACACTATTCCGGCGGTCATTCGCAAGCTCAACGAAGAAAAAACCATGCTCGCCGGCCTGATCGAGAACATTCAGAGACAGGATCTCAATCCGATCGAAGAAGCCAGAACCCTCAGAGACATTCTATTGAATTTCGGCCTGACCCACGACCAGCTGGCAGAAAAGGTTGGGCGCAGCAGATCAGCGCTTACCAACCGGCTCAGGCTTCTGCAGCTTCCCCCCGAGGTTCAGCTGATGGTCGCAGACGGTCAGATATCGGCAGGGCATGCAAAAATGCTCGCCGGGCTGAAAGATCCGGCTGATGTGCGGCTGTGGGCCAGAAAAATTGTTTCCGACCAGCTTTCGGTTTATGAAACCGAAAAGCAGATCGCCCGCGAAAAAACAGATAACTCCAGCGCCTGTCAGAAGAAAGGCAGATTACTGATGAGTTCTGATATGCACGTTCGAGCTGTCGAAGAAAACCTTCAGGAGCTTCTTGGCGCCAAGGTTCGCATTCGTCAGGGCAAAAACAAGGGCCGGATTGAAATTGAATTCTACGACAGGGACGATCTTGAGAGAGTTGTAGAGTCAATGGTATCGGTTTGCCTGTAGTTCTATTTGAAAGGTAAAGCGGTGTGATTATTAAATTCTGGGGTGTCAGAGGGTCGATACCCGTGCCGGGTAAAGACACCGTCGAATTCGGCGGTAATACCACCTGTATTGAAGTCTTAACTTCTGATCATGAGAGAATCATTTTCGATGCCGGCACCGGCATTCGCGTGCTTGGCAACAGCCTGATGCAACAGGAGTTCGGCCAGGGCAAAGGCGTCGCGCACATTTTCTTCACTCACTCCCACTGGGACCACATCCAGGGTTTCCCGTTTTTCGCACCGGCCTATATCGGCAAAAAAGACAGCAAAGGGAACCGCATCGACGAGTGCTGCAACGAATTCAATCTCTACGGCGCCTCCGATGTCGGCAATCGCATCGAAACCACACTGCGCGGTCAGATGGACAACTATTATTTTCCGGTCGATCTGAATTACCTTTCATCAAAAATCAATTTTAAGAATCTTGTCGACAATCGCGTGCAGATTGGCAAAGCCACGATAACCGCTTTTAAGCTCGTTCATCCGAACGGTGTCCTGGGATACAGAATTGAAGAAGCCGGCAAGTGCGTCGCTATCGCCACAGACTGTGAACACCCGACTGACGGTTCGATCGATCAGAATCTGCTGGGGCTGGCACGAGGCGTCGATGTGCTGATCTATGACGGACAGTATACCTGCGACGAATATGCACCGCACAAATTCAATCTGCCCGGTCCCGGAAAACAGGGTTTCGGTCATTCAACGCCAGAAGAGGGCATCAGAGCTGCAAAAGCTGCGGGAGCCAAACGCCTGGTTATTACCCACCACGATCCGCTCCATAACGATGAAAAACTCAAAGACATGGAAGCTCAGGCAAAGAAGCTGTTCAATAGAGCTGAATTTGCCCGTGAAGGAATGATCATCGAAATTTGAAGCTTTTTGTAGTTGCCGCCCCGGTGTGTATGGTATGATGTGCACAACATGGCAAGGGCGTCTTTTTTAACTCCAGTATATTTCTTTTCATCGGTCAGAGCAGGTTCCGGCAAGGCTTCACTGATTGCCGGGCTTTCGGTTTTTCTCAACAATCTGAAACAGAAAATTGCCCTGATCGATCTCGATGGCGAAATGCCGCTCAAACTGCGCAGCACCTTCCCGCAGTCTATCATTCTCCAGGAATACCCCGAAATCTCGCAGTCGATCAAGGCCGAAGAAAACCGTTTTCAGAAGAATTTTTACTTTACCGAAACCACGCAGATCTCATATTTTCCTGCACACAGACTGGCCGATCCTTCTCTCCTGTTTTCTGATACATCCCTGAGAGATTTTTTTATTCAACTAAAAGCGAGTTTTGACTGCGTCTTCATCAATTTTCCTGCCGGCTTCTCCCATTGCCAGAAAGTTTCTGATCTGCTCGCCCGCCAGCATCTGTGGCGCGGCAGTCGACCCGCTTCACTGATCGTCTCCCAGTCGGATGAAAAATCACTTATCTGCCTCGACAAACTGCTGCAGCAGAACCCTGCGTTGTCATACCAGCTCCAGGAAAATACCTGGCTGATATTCAACCGCGTACCTTCATCGCCCGAAGACCAGAAGGTTGCCGAAAGCGTTGTCAACGGCTCGGAGCTGCGAAAAATCTTTGACAGCCAGCAGACCTATATCATACCGGTCAATGAAGAGTTCCCAAAGCAGAGACTCGAAGCCTGGCCCACAGTATTGAAAACCGATTCACTAATGCATCAGACGGTTTCGGCATTAAACCGTCTTCTCAATGCCGGCACCGACAGCCCTCTCAGGTTTCGCGGCCAGCATACCGCTGATTTTCAAGCCTGCCTCGATGGCGAACTTCTCGAAAAGCTTTCGCCATATCTCGAAAAGGTTCAACAGGTCACAGCGGCCCGCCTTTTTATTCATCCCTCAGAACTTCAGGTTTTTCTCGAAGAAGGCTCTGGCAATTATCGCATCAGAATCAGAATCTCCGGTGTCACTCATCCCCTGGTAGGAATCAACCCCAAACTCTGCCAGGAACCGGAGTGTAAAATCATTCAGCGGGCTTCACCAGGGACTTTCGCCTTAAATGCCTTCGGGCAGAGCCACACGGCGGTGAACCAGATCGAAAAAACCGCAGTTTCAGGGATGGCAATGCGCCCGGTTTACAAGTTCGAAGACTGTTTTGTCACCCCGCCCGAATCCAGACTGCAGCCTGAGATTCCAATTCTGCCCGAAAAAGATCGACAGCCTTCACCAATTCTTTTCAAACTTGAGCCAGACCTGCCCGAAGTTCCATCACTGTCGCACGTTCTTGGCTATGCCGCCCGAAAATACAAGCAGTACTCTTTCGCGGCCTGTGAAAAGTTCTGCGAAATAAGCAGCGTCACACATTTTTTTATTCCGCCCGAGTTTCAGCTGGTCTACACCCTGCCTGCCCT
This sequence comes from Candidatus Rifleibacteriota bacterium, assembly GCA_029560455.1. The sequence continues at coordinate 12,246 of JAKQKW010000097.1, read as the reverse complement.
TTTTCAGGAAAATCTCTGTTTTATTCAGGCCATCTCAGAACGCGCAAAGATGACGCACTGGATCGAATTTGAACCTGCCTACGAATGGGTTCTGCCACCGGAGGAAGCGGCAACGGCGATGCCCGATGAATTTGCCCGCAACCGCCCATTCATGCCGGAAAACGATTTTCTTGCCAGACTGCCGATCGACCCGCCCCCTGAGTATGGCATTGTTAATCTGGCCAGCAGCTTTTTTCCTTACGACAGCAACCTTTTCCCGGTCCCGTATCATTTTACACTTCCGGTCGAAACGGTGGTTCTGACCACCCCACCGGTGCCGCCAAAACTGCCGCTCGCATTTGAAGAAGCTGTAGAAACGGAAGACGCTGAAACAATCGTCACAGGAACACGTTTAGCAAGCTTTCTGACAAGAGATTACGCAAGCTTTGTGATTAATTCCCAAGCCGTCACAGCTGAGTTCATCGAAACCCCTGCCAGCCCTGTCAGCGTAAACATGCCGGCCAGCTACCTGTTTGAGCTGGCCCCCTTTACTTTGCCACAACCGGCAGTACCCGAATTCGATTCCACTTTTCACAGTGTTGCAGCCAGTTGCCCGCAGAATATACCCACAGACCTTTCTGCAGTAGAGGTCTGCGAAAATTATCTGTCGCCGCATGATACAAAGCTGCCGTCCAGCTTTGCCATCGAAGACCTGATGATGGAATACGTTTATTCAACAAGTGATCGCCTGCCCCTGAAAAGGGATTTCCTGATTTCAGCCAGACGTTCAAAAAAGCCTTTAAAACCGACGCTGCCGGTTTTCTTCCGCCAGACCTTTCCTGAAAGCAGATTCGAAAACATTATCGACCCGCTTGCAGCGAAGTGCCAGCAGTTGCCGCATTGTTTCCTCTCTGCCGGACACGGTTTCAAAAGCCTCAGATACACTCAGATTACCGCCCCAGAGTCACACGTCTTTGACCTGCTGCACGTTAAATTCAGACCTGGCCGGGATTTATCAAACCGTGATTCGGCTGATGCTTCTATCTATAGCTCTGACAGGGTTGTCGACAATTCCCTTAAAAACCGGCAACTGCCGCCATGCCGGGCCAGAATGCTCGAGATCCTTTCGCCAGCCTCGAATCAGCTGCGGTCGTCGCAAAAAACCGCAACCGGCAAACTGAATACCCGGTTCACTTCTCTACCCGCCCAGCCTGCCGTAGCTCTTACAAAAAGTTTCAGCTCTTCTGTCATCAGCCGCTCATGCCATCTCGACCGGCTGCCTGTCGACCTTTTCTCTGGTTACCATCCGGGCCTGACTCTTAAACGCGGCAGGCACTCTGCGGCCGCTCAGATAACCAGAAAAGCCTGGCTGAACGAATTCAGTATCGATGAACTGCTTTTGTCGACCATGTCGATGCGCCAGGGACTGCGCAGATTCCACCATTTCCCCGGCCCGGGTATCGATATTCGCATCGATTACCGACCGTCATTACCGCGGAGGTTGTTCCCCTTGCCATCAATATCTGCCATGCCATTTACCTGGGAAATCTGCCATGCGATGCCCCTGATACCACGAGCGCTTCCGCTCCGCTACCGTCGGGTCGAAAACCCGAAAATTGCCGATCTTTCAGCAGCGAAGCTTGCTTTGAAAATTGAAAGCGATCTGAAAAATATTATCTGGCAGGCTGGTGAAATCAGAGCCGAGGCTTTTGAAAAATCTTCTGCAAAAACCAGGCAGGAACATCGCCAGCCTGAAACAAGCCGCCGCTACCCGTTTGCCGTTTCCGCCCAGAAGTATTTCCGCGAGATAAAACAAAAACAGATCAACTTTTTTGTCAAGCCGCCCCAACCGGTTGAAATGCTCTTTGAACACCTTCGACACATGCTCAGGGCAATGCGAACCGCTGGTCAGGAATTCAGCGAAACCGCGACGAACACTCGAAGCCCCTATGCCTGCGAAAGCTTTGCCAGTCACGAACAAACAGGCCATACAAAAGCCGGTTTCGGCGAGCGCAGCATGAACGTCTATCGAATGCCCCAGAGCCAGCAAAGAGAAAAGTATCTGATCAACAAACTGCGGTTGCGTGACCTGATGAATCTGGCCCGCCAGACAAATCAGAAACTGCAGGAAATCAATCAGAAAATTTCGGCATGAGTCTGAAATTGCCGCAAAAGAAAGGTCTGCCGGTTCTGGATAGCCCATCCAGATTCTCCGGTCCCAAGATTTTTCTTACCCGACGACCGTTAAGTGTCGTGGGCAAACCGGTTCTCGCCGAAAAGCATCTGCCGGTGCAACCATCAGCATCTCCTCTGGCAAGAAAATGCTACTGCTGCGACAGCGAGCACCTGTTCCGTTTTCGCAGAAAACCAGCCGGAAACAGAAAAATCAGGCCTGGCAGTGCGACTGCTCCAGAACCATTTCTGCCATTTGCAACCAGATCGGTCTGGACCGACGAATTTCCTCGTCAATCTCTGCCGCAGCGTTCCTCGCTTGCCTGCTGCTGGAACGAAAAATCGCCGGTCAGAAATCAGACGGCGCTGTTTATTGAACCGGCCAGTATTAGCAGTCGAAGCCCCGGAATGCAGGTTTCAGTTTGTCAACTGAAAAGCTGCCATTGTCATACAGACAGGCCACACCCCGGGTTCAAATTTGTTTCTGATCAACTCCCACGTCTGTATAGAATTGAAAAAGCTGCCTGGAGCCAGATAAATTCAACCATTGGCACCTTTTTTTCAGTCTTGAGTTCGAAAAAACGCTGGAAAAAATTTGCCTGCGTTTCTCCCGTGCTCAAGACTTTTGCCGATTACCTGACCGCACCGCTGCTCTTCTTTGACGGCAATGATAAGCGCCGGCCGATGCCCCTTAAAACATTGATTCCTGAGGCCGAAAGCACTGGCTTCTCAATGCAGACCAGCCTGAACAGAAGCACCAGCCAACCAGTGTTTACTGCAAACATTGAGCTTTTGCCGGAAAAGCGGATTCTCGACCATGAAAAACATCAAAATTTCGTGCTCGAAAATAAAATTATCTTCTCGCCTGGTTTTTTAAGAAAAAAAATCAACCTGACGCATAACCAGGCCTTTGCCAGATCATGCCCGGAAAAACAGAGAAAGTTCAGCAATCTGCCAGACCAGTTTTCTCCGGTAACTCCTTCTGAATCTCACAACAAACCAGCTGGCCGCATAGAGAAAGCAGATCCGTTTTTTTCGGTCTGCAGCCCCAAAGCCTTTTTGCAGAAAGAGCGCGCTTTGCCCGCTGACTTTGGCTGGTTTTCGGCGCTGTATCATGCTCCAAGGCTTCGTCTCAGGCTGAGATTGCAGCGCCAGAACTTTCCGGCCACCAGCCTGCTTTTTTCGGCAACTTTGCCAGATGCGACCCTCAATCTGAGGCTTCCCCAAAATCGTCGTATTCCGGCAGAGTTTCCCCGCATGATGGTCTCACCCCGGTATAATAAGTTATTCGCTGTTCAGTCTGCATTTGCCAGAGTCTGCATCCCTGCAGATTACCGCATAAAAAAAGCAAGTTTCATGGTCAGAGCGGCAAGACACGCCCACTACACTCTTGCACAGCTGCGCAACATAATAGTCCCGAGCCAGAGTAAGAGACTGACCACGACGAGCCTCTTCTTCTCTGCCTTTTCAAAAATTGAGTCCGGGCGGTTCGCCACCTCAGAAAAAGGCTGCCCGAAATCAAAACTCGACAAGGCCGACCCACAGTTCAAACATCAGGATGTCTCTCTGAATCTGCTTGGGCAGAACTCAACCATTACGTCGATTTTAGCCAGCGCAATGCCGAGGCGGGTAAGGCCGGCAACCCCGCAACCACTGCCAGACATGCGGATCGAACCGTCGCCAAAACGCCGAAAACCTTTGCGGCAGCTACGTTTCAAACTGCACAGCATAAGCGAAGGATTTGTATCTTCAAAACTAAAACCCCTGAAGAAAATTGACAAGGAAACCAGCTTTTTTCCGCTCTGCACTTTAGCCGAAAAATCTTTGCCCGCAGGCAGTAACGAACGCTTTGTGCCCCTCAAGACTTTGCGACAGCCACGCCTGAAGCCGAGACTGCGATTGAGAAGATTTGCTCTGCAGCAGATTCTTCCTGAGCAGATAAAACCCCAGCTGCAGCTTGAAATGAAAATCTGTTCCGATTCCGGCAGCTCTAAGATGCCTGTCAGGCATTTCATTATTCCGGCTCTCGGAGCAAAAAGCCTGCGGCGGTTTAATTGCCGCATCAGTCTGCTGCCCCATCCTTTCGGGTTTCCAGCCTTTTCATTTTCTGAACCGCGGTTCTACAGCCTGAGCTCGCAACCGGTATTTACTCAGCACCAACCGCAGACAAATAAACTGCACGGCACCGGAAGCTTCATTCTCAAAAAAGATCAGCTGTTTCTGCCGCCATTGAGTATGAAGAACCCGCGACGACTGCTCTACAACCACCTCAATCCGGCCCTGGCCAGCAAGGAATTTTATCTAGTCGGCAACCTCAATCTTAAAGGTGCTCTCTGCCCGGCACCGCGCATTGCCGACTTTCTGCACACATGGCTTGGAACGCCTGGAGGCTGTATTGTTCCGCGCAACGAAGAAAAGTTTCACCAGCGGCTTCGCCTTAAACTGCCATTGATAAATCATCTTCCCGAAAGCAGAGAAAAAGAGTCTTATCGTTTAAAAAGCTCTGACATCAGCGTTCCACGTATGGTCCGGATCAACCGCCTCTTGCTGCGCGCCCGACGCTTCTCGACTGCAGTTGCAAAAACCTTGATAGCAGCCGAAACGCAGCCTGCCGCCAAGCTTTTCAGACCATGCCTGCCCGATCCTGTTCTGAGCAGGCCTGCCGTGCGCGAATCACAGAGCCGCTTCAGCATTTCCAACTGCGAAATTTCTCAGCTGCAGCAGAAACCGGTTTTTAATGACGACGTCGCAGAAAGCTTCAAATCACACTATCATGCAAGATTCCGATCTTTCCGCTTTCCGTGGCGCCCCGAAACAAGAATGAGCCACAGAACAATAGAACAGCCAGCGCAGCCTGATACCGGAATGTCGGTTACTGCAATCACTCTTCCGGATGAATTGCGTTCTACCGCTTTCATTTTTGCAGATGCCGGAGCAAATATTCTGCCGCTGCCAGCCAGTTTTCTTCAGGTTCAGGGCTCAAAGCCCCGTCACCTTTCTGATATAAGTCAGTCACTGTCATTTGAACGACGCCTTACTCTTTCTGAAGCCGCCATTTCAGCCATGCAAATGCAGAACCCGGAAAAATACCTGCAGCAGTTCATCAATCCCGAAACCTTTTTTATAATGCGCGAAAAGAGCCGTTCGCGCCTGAAGAAAAATCTGAGGAACTATAGTTTCAGAAATGTTGCAAAAACCATACAGTTGAGACCAGTCAGCGAAAAATATTCAGAATTTGGCCTGAAAAATCGTGCCGTCAGAAGAATGCCGCTCGAACCGCTGCACTGGATAATAATGATGCACAGTTTTTTGCAGCCCGAATCACCGGTAATGAATTATTGCCTCAATCTGCCCGGTGCGGTCAGAAAATACCGCAATGAAATGCAGACTTCAGAATCTTTGCCAAGCCTTGCATTTGGAGAAAATCATCGTGAAAAACCACTCGAGATCGTATCAGAGCCGAGAATCACATTGTGGTCAATGCTTACGAGCAATGTGAGATTTTCCGATCTTGCCTTTCCGGTTCCTGCAAAATCTGAAACAAGGGAATTTTCTGCGGGTCACACAGCCATGCCGACGGCGGCCCAGGAAAAAACCGTCGACAGGCAGCCTGTTCAGGTTTTTGCAACGGTTTATCAGGCTTCCCCGGTCTGGCAACCAGTGCACAATTTCACCAATAACCCAATAAGGACTGAAAGTAAAAACAGATTCATCGAAACAGCCATGTTTAAGGTTGAAACAAGGCCAGGTCATGCTCAGGTAAGTATCAGGCACCGGCCAGAAGCGTTCAAATCCGCCTTTGTTCCAGAATGGATAGATCAGATGTGGCAAAGGCCTGTGCTGCCAAAAAAGTAAATATCTGACAGGCCGGCTGTAAAAAAAATGCCCGTAGTTCGGTGCACTATCGTTGACTTGCTGATTTAAAGTAATTAAAATGCGTTGAGACCCAAGCGGGAGAAAAAAAATGAGTTTTTATACACTGAGTGACAAAGGCAAGGTTCGGCCGAACAACGAAGACTACGCCGAAAGTCTGGCATTGAGCTGGTGCGGCCCTCTCGGCAATCAGATCGAACTGACAGCGCTTATTCTTGCAGACGGCATGGGCGGGGCGGCTGCCGGGGAATTTGCGTCAATGCTGGCTGTCAAAACGGTCAAAGAAAACATTGTCAAAAACCTTTTTGAGAAACAGCCTGAAGATCTTCTCAATGCCGACAAAACCCTGCTGCTTGAAGCCTGGTTTCAGGCCGCCAACCTCACAATTTTCAGAGAAGCCTCGCAGAATCCTGAAATGGAAGGTATGGGCACGACCATTGTCAGTGGCATTATCTACCGCAACGGTCTGGCTCTGGCCCATGTTGGCGACAGCAGGGCCTATCGCTTTCACCAGAATGTCCTGCACCCGATAACTAAAGATCATTCTCTCGTCCAGGAACTTGTAGACCAGGGAAGAATAACCCCCGACGAAGCGTTTATTCACCCCCAGCGCAACGTGATAACACGTGCCCTCGGCATTGGCGATGCCGTAAAAGTTGACCGCAAGAATCTGCCACTTGAGTATGGCGATCTGATATTGTTCTGTTCTGATGGTCTGTGCGGCTATGTTGAGCCTGTCGACCTCGAAGAAATCGTCAGAAGTGAATATAACCCCGAAGGAACCGATCTGAAAAAACTTGCTGATCTTCTTGTCAGGGGAGCATGCCTGAATGGTGGCGGAGACAACATCAGCGTCTGTCTCTACCAGCATCTGCAGAAATTCTGACCTGATGAGTTCAAACCCAGGGAACCCTGAGCAGAGAGACCTGCTGGAAAAGCTTGAAACTGTCAGGCTTTTGTTTCAGCAGCTGCTTGGGCATGCCCGGGGTTTACCAGAAACCGAAGAGAATACAGAACTGCTGAGAACTGCCGTCTTAATTGAAGAGGTTGATTTTGACCAGATGCTTGCTGACGTTTCGGCGCTGCTCGACAACACCTCGGCTGAATCGGCAATTGAAAAGTTTAAAAATGAAATTGCACAGCGCGACCAGAAAGTGTATGAATTCAAGCTCAGCCTTGCTGATTCAGTCGTTGAGCTGAAAAACACCCAAAAAAGCCTGCAGAATGCCAATGAAAAAATAGCCGCTCTGTCAACTCAGATTTCTCAGATGCAGCTGCACAGCAAAGAACTCAGCCTGAAGCTGTCAACTGCCACGTCCAATCTCACCACCCGCGAAAGTGAACTTGAGGCGGCCCGAAGAGAACTCGACGATCTGAGAACACGTAATTATCAACTGAAAAACCAGACTGCCGAATACGAAGGTCATCTAAAAAAAGCTCAGGGAGAACTCAGCAAAATCATCGAAGATCACAAAAACTCCCTGGCCGCCATGGATAAAGCCAATCGTGATCTTGAACACGTTGTCACCAGCAATCGCGAAATGAAGAAGAGCCTCGAACTGCATGAAGTCCAGGCCAGAGAGTTCATTGAAACCATTGATTCGCTGCAGAAAGAACGCAATCACCTGCAAAGTCGCCTTGACGCCATTCTTACCGGAGTCAACCGCACCGTTGTTTATGACCAGTCTGCGGGTAGCAGCAAAGAAACCGCCAGGGGCGCGGTTCTTGAACCAGCAAATCTGATGCCTTACATACCTTTCTGCTTTCCAGAGAGACTGCCGGCCGCCATAAAATTCAGACGTGAAATATCACGTTCATTTCCGGCTTCGGCCAGCAGACGCACCCACCGTATTCCGCCAGTTTTTGCCGACCTCTCGCGGGCAATCAGACCGACAAAAGAGGCAGTGCGCACCCAGTTGCGCCTTCCCCGCATCAATGACCGGCGTATGCAGCAGATCGCCCTCCCGAACAGAATGTTTGAGCCAGAAAATCCTGATTTTTCAATATTCACTGACTTTTTCAAAACCGGCTCGGACAGAATACCTGATCGCCTGAAGTTCTCGACAATTGAATCGGTGGTTGACGCACGACAGATGTGGTGGCAGAAAAGCATGCGGCTCGCCCGGCAGACATTGCTTTTTCCACCGGTACCCGAATTCGAGATCTGTCATCAATCTTTTGAGCTGTTTATGCGCTTTATCATCGCAACATTTGTCAGAGCTCCTTATCTACAAACCAATGCGATTGTTCAGCACCAGATAAAAGTTCAAAAAACAGGTAACGGCAGATGTGAGCCGAAGCATGCAAATAATTTTAATGAAATGCTTGCGTTCAGACACCGTTTACAACTAAAATCCTCTAAACTCGACATGCCCGCCACGAAAGTTGTGCACAGCTTTAAAAAGGGCAGCAAGCTTAAATCAGTCCTTGAGACGTTTGGTAACGCAATCAGTTCTATTGTGCACAAGTTTGAAAGTATTCCAGACCCGAGTTCTGGCAATGATGAAAACAAATAAAAGGAAGACTCTGGAGGCCGTATGAAGCGCACTTATCTGCAGGATGAAGCCAATACCCACTATAATCTGGGTATAGCCTACTACACCAAAGGGCAGTATGAACAGGCGATCAATGAATGGGTTCAGTCACTGATCAAGAACCCCCAGAACAGCGAAGCCAGGTTCAAACTGGGTGTCGCCTACTACCAGCTCAATCGCATCGATGAAGCCCTGAAAGAATGGGAAATCGCGGTTTCGCTCGACCCGCAGAATTACGAAGTGCTGCATAACCTCGGTATCGCCTACTACAACAAGGGCGAAGACATGCGTGCCATCGAATACTGGGAAAAGTGCCTCGAAGTGCGCAATCACGACCCCGAGATTCATTTCAAGCTCGGTATCGCCTACTACAACCTCGGCAAAGAAGATCAGGCCATCTCCCTCTGGGAAAAAGCCTCGAACCTCAATCCTGAAGATGCCGATATTTTCTTCCGCCTCGGTGTTGCCTATTACAACAAGGGTCTCGATGACAAGTCGGTCATTGCCTTTTCAAAGGCGATCGAACTGAACCCGAAGAACTCTGAATCACACAACAATCTTGCCATCGTCTTCTACCGCCTCGAAATGTTCCCGCAGGCTATCGAAGAATGGAAAAAGGCCCTGTCGCTCAACCCGCGCCAGCCCGAAATTTTCAACAATCTCGGCAACGCCTACAGCAAGCTCAATCAGCACCGCGAAGCCATCGAAACCTGGCAGAAAATTCTCGACATCACACCCGACAGCTCAGAAGTATATTTCAAACTGGGCTCTGCCTACGGCAAGCTCGATGATCTCAACAAGGCCATCGCCAGCTGGGAAAAGTGCATTTCTCTGAACCCCAACGACGTCGAAGCCCACTTCAACCTCGGGGTTGCACAGTATAATTCCGGAAATTTCCAGAAGGCGATCACCTACTGGAACGCCGTCAGAGAAAAGCGCAGCGAAGATGCCGATATCTGCGAAAAGATCGGTAATGCCTACTGTGGCCTCGAAGACTTCGCCGAAGCTGCCAAATTCTGGAACCGCGCCATTTCATACGTCAGCGATGACCCGCAGCTGCACCACAAGCTCGGTATCGCCTACTCGAAGCTCAACAAAACCCAGGAAGCCATTTTCCAGTGGCAGAAGGCCATCGAGCTCGACCATGACCATTTCGAAGCGCACCATAACCTTGGTATCGCTTTTTACAATCTGCAGAGATTCGACGAAGCCCTGACCGAATGGGAAAAGGCCAAAAACCTCAACCCGACCGACCCCGATTTGTTCTTTAAACTCGGCCATGCCTATCGTCAGAAACGCCGCCTCGACAACGCCATCATCAGCTGGAAAAAGGCCATCGAACTCGACCCGAACAACCCCAATACCTATTTCGTTATCGGCAACGCCTTCGACGAAAAGGGTCTGCTCGATGACGCGATTCTCTCGTGGCGCAAGGTGGTAGAACTGGCACCTAACGATGTCGATGCCCACAACAACCTCGGCATTGCCTATTTCCAGAAGAATATGTTCGACCAGGCCATCTCTGAATGGGAAGACGCCATCCGCATCACACCCGAAAACGGCGAGCTCTATAACAAGCTCGGTATCGCCTATATCAAGATGGAACTCTTCGACAAAGCGGTCGAATGCTGGGAAAAAGCTCTCAAATACAAGCCCGAAGATTCAGACATTCTTTCGAACCTTGCCACCGCCTATCACAACCGTGAAATGTATGACAAGGCCATCGAAATCTGGAAACGCGTCATCAAATACAACCCCCAGGACTCAGAAGCCCGCAACAAGCTCGGCATCGCCTATTACAACAAGGGCATGTACGATCAGGCCATCGAACTCTGGAAAAAAGCCATCGAGCTCAATCCGAAAGATGCCGCCGCTTATTACAATATCGGCACCGAAGAATTCGAAAAAGGCCGCATCAACGAAGCGATTACCGCTTACATGAAAGTGCTCGAAATCGACCCCAAATTCGTTCAGGTATATTATAACCTGGCGGTTATCTATGCCCGCAAGCGCCAGTTCAGAGATGCGATCGACACTGCCCGCCGTTTCCTGCACACCAACCCGACCGGCGTTGAAGCAGACAACCTCAAAACGCTTATCGAACAGTGCGAAAAGGAAATGGAACTCGAAGCCGAAATCTGACCTGTCAGGCGGCAATTCAAATATGCGACAGCCCCCGCCACCGGGGGCTGTTGTATTTTGGGTCGCTGCAGTGTTTTAAAAAGCTTAACTGTTGAAGCCGGAGTCATCTGATGAATGCCATGCCACTGCTGATTTATGCCGCCCTGACCCTTTTCTCGCGGCGCTTTTACCGCTCTCAGGCAGCAAAAGTCGGCGCAAAGACAGTCCCGGCTTTTAGTGAGTCTGAGGCTGGGACAGTGGCAGAAGCCGGCAGCGGCAGACTCTCAGAATCTATCTGCGAAAAGACCTGGTATAGGCTGCTTTTCAACCTGCTGCCGACGGCCATACTGATTCTTACCCCGGCGGCCGAGTATGCCCTGGTCTACTCGGCTTCAGCACCGCAGTTCGACGCATACCGGCTGATTGCGGCATTTTTCGGGGTTGGTCTGCATCTTTTGGCAACCTTTTCGGCAGCCCGGGCGGTTTATGCACTGGCCGCGGCCGAAACCGACCGCCTGGTAACGACCGGTGAATTTGCCAGAAGGCGTCACCCGATGGCGCTGGCCTTGATCATTCAGGGCCTGGGAGCCGGGCTATTGCTCGGCATGCAGAAAGGCTGGCCGCTCTGGGCAATCGGAGCCGGTCTGCTTGTAATCGCCTGCCGAATCGAAGATCAACAGATGAAGCAACAGTTTCCTGAAGCCTGGGCTGCCTGGAGCAGCAGAGTAAACGCCTTTTTCGGCTAAAGCCATGGCAGATCTGCGTTGCCTGTTTTGAGCGCAAATTTGGTCGACAGCCGTCTTATTTGATCTGCCAGCTCATGTGAATGTATTCGCTGCCGGTTTCGCGCACTTCGCCGATAAAGTTGTCGCCTTCCATCCAGACCGTGTTCATCTTGCCGGTCTTTTCGTCGGGCACGCGATAAAAGCATTTGCACTCAAAAATTTTCCCCAGCGGCATTTTGAGGGGAGCTTCAAATTCATCATCGGCGACCGGCAGCATCGGCACAGCTTTGCGCCCTGAATCCCAGTTGCCGAGTTCAGAACAGTTGCCGGTCACGAACATCTGTGCTTTCTCAGGCAGATAATCGACCTTCAGCTTCAGCGTAAATTTCTTCATGCCCCAGCTTGTTTCATGATGATAGCGGCGCTGCCAGTGCCTGAAGGCCTTTTCATAAAAGCCAGGTTCTGAAACAGGCAGATAAACAGCGAAGCTTTTTGCCGGCAGAAAGGTTTCTAGGCGCCCCTGGCGCAACAGAGCGCGGTTCGCACCGAGAGCCGGTTCGAGAATTTTCTGTTCTTTTGCGGTCGCGAACGGAAAATCACAGGCAATCTCGCGGGGCTGATCGCCGTTATTGATGACCACAACCGCGAGCGCATCAGGTGTCAGACGCCCATAAACCATAGAAGTTGCATCAGCATGAATGTGGCACTGCAGGCCGCGACGCAGGGCGTCGGTGCCGCGCCGCAGCGCGATCAGGTCACGGGTCAGCCGGTAAAGCTCATTCTCTTCGTCAAAAACCATCGAACGCCGGTTTTCGGGCAATTTGCCATGAACACCTTCAAGG
>JAKQKW010000092.1 GCA_029560455.1 Candidatus Rifleibacteriota bacterium | reverse complement strand
TGCCTCGAAATTCACCGGGTCATCTGAATGATGCGACCGCAGCCAGCCTTTGACCTCGATTTCGTCAAAAAGCTTCGGGCCCGGTTTTTCATCGGTAAAATACTCTGCCGTAAGAAAAGCCATGCCGGCAGTGTCGATCAGAACCTCATGTTCGGTACTGTTAACCGTGAGTGACTGGGTCTTCTCTTTAAGACCCCGGCTTGAATATGAAGTCGGCGGCATTATGCGCAGATTTTCGAAACGCCGTTCATCGGGGCGCCCCTGCGGCCTGAACAGAACTTCACAACGATGAAACGGTATTACAACTGTATCAGGTGAATAGGTAACCAGATAAACCTTCATGCTCAGGTTCCACTGATAGGTACCGGTCTGACTCATGCCGGCAATGGCCCGCTGCAGCTCGATCTTGCCATCGAGAATTTCAAGATCAGGTTTTTTCTGAATCGGAAAAAGCAGTTTAAGCAGATCAGAACGCCTTGCAGACCGGGTCGAATTAGCTTCGCGCCATGGGACTTCATGGGTGATGATGCCGGTACTGTCAGGAATTCGTATAACAAAAGGCGATCGTTCCGTTTCAAAAACCAGTGCAACAACCGTTTTGCCGTTATATGGAATGGAAAGGCTGATCAGATTTGGCGCCATAAGCTGATCAAAACGCGAGCGCACCTTGGCAAACCAGATAGAAAGTTCTTCAAAGTCAGCGCCAATGACACCTTTTTTTTCGTCGATGCCGATCAACCACATGATCGGCTCACCGCGGGCAGAATTGGCATGCGCGGCGATGCGGCGCGCCGCCCGAAAATGGTCACGGGGCCATTCAGATTTCAGCTCAATGGTATCATCCTCGATAAGCTGACCTTTTTCCAGACGGTCGATAATATCGAGAACCTTGAATTCGATTTCCTGTTTTTTCATTGCCACTCTCGCTCTGGTAATACTTCATTCACAGTATCGGCAAATTTTACAACTATTGCAATCTTCAGGCGCATATTAGCGGGCATAAAAAAACCGGAGCCCGTTTTGCAGGCTCCGGTCAAGATTATAAATCTATTTGTGATTCTTGAGACATTCGATCGCCAGCGGCGCAGTCTGGTCAGGCTTAACCTTGTACCAGACATTGATTATCTGCCCGCTCTCGTCGATGAGAAAAGAAGAGCGGGTAATGCCGAGCGAAATGAGCCCAAAAACAGCTTTGTTTTCGGTAACGCCGTATGAACCGGCAACCTTCTTTTCGGGGTCTGAGAGCAGAACGAAATTAAGCGACTGATTTTCTGCAAACTTCTTGAGAGCATCCGGCTGATCGGGGCTGACACCAAGAACTACAACATTCAGGGCTTTGAGATCGGCAAATGCATCGCGAAGACTGCAGGCCTGAGTCGTACACCCTGGAGTCGAAGCTTTCGGGTAAAAATACAGAAGTATTTTTTTGCCGGCATAATCTGCCAGGTAATGTCTCTTGCCATCCTGGTCGAGCAGATCGAAAGCTGGCGCCTTATCGCCGCTTTTCAATTCTGCCCCTTGCATTACTCCCCCACTGGGGCAGCAGCTCCATCTGTTGCAGGCTTGCTTTCAGTTTCGCTGGCAGCCGGTTCAGCTGTCGGAGCAGCAGCAGGCTCAGCAGCCGGGGCCGGAGTTTCGGTTGCGGCGGGAGCGGCCGGTTCTGCCACTGGTGCCGGAGTTTCGGTTGCGGCTGGAGATGCGGAAGCAGCCGGTTCTTCGTTTGTGGCCGGAGCAGCGGTTTCTTCGGTTGAAGCGGCGGGAGCTTCAGTTGCAGCCGGTGCGGCTGGTTCTGCCGCTGGTGCCGGAGTTTCGACGGCAGCCGGAGCTGCGGGAGCTGCTGGAGCTTCAGTGGCGGCAGGAGCTTTTGCGCCTTTGGCTTCGATCAGCTTTTTGACTTCTTCTTCAAGACCACCCATCGGGTGGCCATTCCAGGCGATTTTGCCATCGACAACGATAAAAGCGGTCGGAATGCCGCTGACGCCGTAATCACGGCCACTCGAACTGCCAGCGCCGACTATCCAGTCCATACCGGCTTTTTTATTGAATTCATTGATAGTTTCGGCCGGTTCATCGGAAAGCGAAACAATTACCAGGCCCTGATCCTTGTAGGTATCATGCATGGTTTTGAGATGCGGAATCGACTTGCGGCACGGCGGGCACCAGGTGGCCCAGAATTCGACGACCACGATTTTATCTTTGTGATCAGCAAGTTTGAAACCATCTGTGTTGATCCAGGTGGTGGCGGTTACTTCGGGGGCATCGGAACCCACGTTCTGGGTACAACCGGGAACGCAGAAACCAAAGCAGAAAACAAAAAGGGCAAAAACCAGCAGACTGACTTTTTTCAAGTGATTACCTCCTGTAGTTCGTATAAGAAAATAATATTATTAAATCATAGCAAAGTAAAGGAGGTTAATTTAGTGTCATTATTTTTCAGAAACCGGATTTTTCCCAAAAAAACTGAAGCAATCCGACAACAGAATTTGTCAACGGAATTTGCATTCAGCAGGACTTTATAAGCTGCCCTCTTAAAGGTGCAACAGGTCCTGATAAAGCTCGGGTCTTCGGTCAGCGAAGATGTGATTGCGCGGCGTTATCATTTTGTTGCGCACCAGTTCGAGATCAAAATCGAAGGCGCAGACTTCGTCGGCTTCGGCAGAGGCCTGGCAGATCACTTCCCCTTTCGGGCTGGCGACCGTAGACATACCGGTA
>JAKQKW010000087.1 GCA_029560455.1 Candidatus Rifleibacteriota bacterium | reverse complement strand
GGTCATAAAGTGAATCTGACCGACGGTGCCAGCAGAATCTGGCGCTGGGTCTATGACAGCCTCGGCAGGGTAACCGTCGAAATAGATCCGCTTGGCAACGAAGTAAAAAGCTCTTATGATGCCGTTGGCAACCTTATCCTCAAGACCAACGCGCGTGCACAGGCAACCGGCTATGAATACGATCTGATGAATCGACTGGTGAAGGTTAATTACCCGGATTCAACAGAAGCTACGTTCAATTATGATGCTCTTGGCCGCGAACTGGTCAGAAGCGGCGCTGCCGGAACCGTTACAAAGTCTTATGACACGGTTGGCAACCTGCTCTCAGAGACCTTTGTCAATCAGAACAAAGGCTGGTCATACAGCTATGATCTGATGAGCAACAGAATTCAGGCAATATCGCCTGAAAACGAAACCTTGGGTTACACATACGATAACCTTTATCGGCTAACAGAGCTTGCTACCGGCAAACCTATCGAAAAGATCTGTAAATTCTCAGTGAAATTGACCTAAAAACGGGCTGTTTTTCTCAGTTTTCGTTACCATTTTGAGAATCCTCTGGTAATGGCTTGAGAAAAGTCTGATCATCGCCTGACGCCAGCATTTTCAAAGACCGGAACCGCCCATGCCTTTTATCCGATCCCCCCTGCGGGGGGACGAAAGGGGGGCCTTCTTGTATAATGCGTTTACCACAACCCAAAAAACAAGAAAGAACCCCTTTCAATGCTAATTTTAAACCAAATCAATTCACTTGCCAAGCGTCTTTCCTCAAATCTTGTCATTTATCGTCATTGTCCTGTCTGTGACGGTCATGGCGCTCATAGACATGGTGTTTATCGTCGCACGCTGCCGGATTCGGCGGTTCAAAAAGTTCGCGTTCCTCGCTTTTTATGCCTGAATTGCCGCAAAACATTTTCTTGTCTACCGTTCTGCCTGGTGCGCCGGCTGGGCATATCTTTGTCTGATCTGATCCGTTGTGCGGCCAGCACAGAGCCATGGGCGGCTCTTGAAGAAACCCTTATGATCGCCAGATCAACTCTATGGCGCTGGCGTCGCATCGGCAAAAAACTGCTTGCGCTCATGCCGGAGCTGCTGGCTTTAGCCGGCAACTCCTGGGTAGAAGCATCCCACATGATTTCCCGCATTCAATACCCGCCATTATTGGCAAAACCGTATCCCACACAAGCCGGGAATTGAGAATAGATAGGGGTTTCAACTATGATCATGCTGAAAGGAGGTTTCTATGAAAACCGAAAACAATCTTTCTGCGGATCTGTGGCGATTAAGCATTATTGGCGAACTGATCCACCGCCATTCTGATGACGGTAGAACCTTGACGGAGTGCATTAACGAACTTGCCGGGAGGAAATGGAGCCGCCCGGACGGCAGTATCTGTGAACTCAGCTCTGAAACCATACGAAAATGGCTATATCGGTTCCGGGCTGGTGGTCTTAGCGGCCTGAAAGACCGCAGCTCTGGCGTCAGAGGGCCAGAGATAGGTGAGCAACTGGAGTTGGAATTCCTGAAACTCCGCCAGGACAAGCCGCGCTGGACGATTCAGCTGATCCTGAAAACTTTGCAGGAGCAACAGATATGGAACGGGCGGCAACCCAGTCAGCAGACTATTTATCGTTGGTGTAAACTCAGAGGCCTTTTAAGAACCGGCAATGAGAGCGGCAAAGATGTCAGGGCCTTCGAGTTCAGAAACTTTGGCGAACTGTGGGTCAGTGATTTCATGCATGGGCCAAGAGTTCTGTATGAAGGTCGCAAGCGCAAAACCTATCTGCTTGCCATTCTTGATGATGCTTCTCGATATGTTGTGGCTGCAAATTTTCATCTGGCCGAGTCCGTCGAAACTCTTATGATCAACCTGCGCACAGCCATACAGCGCTTTGGTCTGCCAATGAGGTTTTACACCGATAATGGCGCAAGTTATCGCAGTCAGATCCTCAGGCAGGTTGGGCAGCGTTTTAATATTGCCATGCCGCACACGCCACCATACACTCCCCAAGGACGAGGAAAAATAGAAAGATTCTTTCGCACGGTCAGAGAGCAGTTGATGGCGAAGACCGATGAGAAAACTCTGTCTGGCCTTAATCGGAGGTTACATGAATGGCTGGCGACTTATCACAATGCGCCACATGCAGGCATAGAAATGCAAAGTCCGTTCACCAAAAGATCAATCATCGAGAACTCCTGTCGCGGACTGCCGCCCGCCACCAATATAGATTCGATGTTTATGCAGCAACGGAACTGCAGGGTTTACAAAGACGGAACCGTCAGGCTGCAGAGAATGATATTCGAAGCACCCGAGGCTGTAAAAGGCGGTAGAACAGAAATCCACTACTACCCATGGGATCTGACTCAGGTCTTTTATTCAGAACGACGATTGCCGGCAAAACTGATTGATAAACAGCAGAATGCCAGACGCTTTGACAAGCCGGGCAGATAAAAAAGGAGAAAGCATGACAAAGACAGTAACTGTGAGTGTAAATGAATTCTTTGGCTGGAAAAACCACCCGTTTTCCGATCTGGCAGACCAATATGACGACATAATGGTCAGACATGACCAGGAAGTCTTAAAGCGAGCTGTTGAACTGCTAAAAATCGGCAAGAGCTTCGCAATTACAGGTGGTTCTGGTCTCGGCAAAACAACTTTAACCAGGGCAATCATTAAAACCCTTGATCCCCGCAACTACCAGATCATGTGGGTACCATACACAGGCGCAAATCGCAGCGGTATCCTAAGAATGCTGGCAGAAAAAACCGGCATAGAATTAACCAGAAAAGGCTTGCCGCCCTTGGCCAAGCTGCAAAAGCATATAGCTGCCGAGCAAAAAGATCGTGGTGCACCGTTCCCGATAATCGTTGTCGATGATGCACAGCACCTCGAAAATGAGTCTCTGATGGATCTATGTGCAATTCTTACAAATTCCGAGGACAACAGAGTCATAATGGCGGTAATTCTTGTTGGTGACGAAAATCTTGACAGAACGTTGCGATTCAGCAGCCAGAAGGCTGTTTCATCAAGGCTGGCCTGTGTTTTTAAAATGAAGTCTCTGGTACATGAAGATGCAAAAAGTTTGCTGAATAACCGCATGGAAAAAGCAAAAGCACCTCAAAACCTCTTCGACAAAGAAGCACTGGAACTCGTCACCGCTAACTGCGGTGGAAACAGAAGGGAGCTTATGAAACTGGCGTTTAATTTATGTATGGAAGCGCATCTGCGCAACGAAAAAGTCATTACTGCTGAAATGATAATGTCGACAGAATACATGCAAGCAAACGGGTGAAGCGGAGATGTCGGGTGGGAACCCGCTATCGAGGAATAACCCGGGCGGTATACGGTCTAGAGGCCTGCTGGTAAAACGGCAGGCCTCGCTGCTATTTCAAATAGTGATTTAAACCACACTCTGAATCTGGTAAAATTCTCTGAGAAAATACCGGGACGCTTCGTTGAGAATCAACAATATATGCTGAACTTACGCTACCAGGAAACTTGCACCACTCCAAACCACCTTGAAAACTGCGCATACTAATTACAAAATCGTTTGCCTCAACGTGCTTTAGTATTTCAGAGCCACTGATCACTTGAACCACTCTCTGGTTTTCTAATTCCATATAATCCTTTTGAAAAATTACACCATGTTTTTGGGAAGCCGTAAGTTGCTCATCTTCAGCACGGGCACGTTCTTTTCGCTGAGCAAAAAGACGACGACTTTGAATTACCTCCCAATGTGTTGGGATTTCTCTGAGCCATTCAACTCCAGAGTCCTTGTATTCAGGATATGGTTTGTATCTGCCAGGCATTATGAGTGCACCTCGCGGAGCAGTTCCATAATCTCGGAGCTGACTTTATCGAGGTCGGCGTCGATCTCGGCGAGATCGCGTGGCGGCTGATAGACGTAGAAGTGTCTATTGAACGGAATTTCGTAGCCGACGATGCCGATTTCCTGGTCTTTGGCGTCTTTTTTATTCGCGTCGATCCATGCTTCGGGCACATGCGGCAGCACTTCTCTGGTGAAATAGGCTTCGTTAACCTCGTTAACCGGCCGGGTCGGATCGAGAGCGATGTTCTCGTAATCGCGCAATTCGCTGTCGGCCTCATATTCAATGACTTTGCCATTCACCGGGAATAAACCGTAAAGTGGATTTGCTTTGCCCTTATGAATCTTTTTGATCACTTTTTCGGCCTGCGGGTTTTTCCAGCTGACTGCTGCCGTGATCTGCTTTTTTTCTTTGGCGTCAAGCTTGATTCCGGCGGCCTTCAAGGCATCTTCGTAACCGTTCATGTCGTCAAACTGAGCTTTGCCAAGAGCTTTCTGCAGCTGCCGGGCTTTGAGCATGATCGCCTTCTGATCGAGCCAGGTTTGCCGGCTCAGCAGATCTTTGATCTGCTTTTCCTTCAGGCTGTCAAAGTGCTTTTTAACATGTTTGCGAATGGCTTCTTCATAACTGGTCAACGAGCCATAAAGATCACAATTTTCGCGATCAGACCAGTTCTGGCCGTATTCTCCATAGACCCATTTCATGGCGGCATTGAGCGCGCCGGAGTCATAACGCAATTCTTCGATTCGCTCATCACTGAACTGGTAAGACATGCGCAGTGGCCGTTCAACTGTGATCCGGCGATAACCAAATTCGTAATAGTTGAAAATCTTGCTGGCAAAGGTTTTTGGCGCTTCGACTCTGCCATTTTCAGATTGCCGGCCTCGATTGCTTTTCTGTTTTTCGGGTTTATCGAGCTGGCGGGCATCGACGACCTCAAAGTTTCCATAACAGCGGGTAACTGTCGCGATATCGTTTTCTTCCATCTGGTTGCGCTTGGCTCCCAGCGATTTGCGCATTTTCCCGCAGAGATCGGCAGCATTGATCAGCTGAACCTTGCCCTTGCGTTCCGCCGTTTTCTTATTCGAAAGCACCCAGACATAAGTCGAAATACCGGTGTTGTAGAACATGTCTGTCGGCAGTGATACGATTGC
>JAKQKW010000328.1 GCA_029560455.1 Candidatus Rifleibacteriota bacterium | reverse complement strand
ATTATCTGAATGATTGCATATTTTTTCAACCTATTTAGTTGCAAGTCACTGATTCCAGACATTGTCCGGTCTTTTCAAAAATAAGATTCAGGTGTATGCTCACTGGATTACAATTTTGCCCGGAGAATTCAAATGCTCAGTGAATCAGAAATCATTTTCCGTTTAGTCTGCTCAGCTCTTCTTGGCGGGCTGGTTGGTTTTGAGCGCGAGATGCACAGCCAACCGGCGGGTTTGCGAACTCACGTTATTCTGGCTATCGGATCGACGATTGCCATGGTTCTGTCGATAAATCTGGCCATCAAATTTCATACGGTAGCTACCAATGGTGACCCGGAAAGAATTGCCGCGCAGGTAATCTCTGGGATCGGCTTTCTCGGTGCCGGCGCTATTTTTCGCTACGGCTCGGGCGTTAAGGGCCTGACTACCGCCGCAAGCCTCTGGACAACCGCCATAATTGGCCTGGCAATCGGTGCCGGCGATCTGCCACTCGGTATTGCCGCGACTGGTCTCGTTCTCTTTGTTCTTGTCGGGCTCGATATCTTTGAGAAAAAATTTCTGCAGGGCAGCAGCACCAGAATTGTCTATATAAAGGGGCATGACCGGCCATGGTTCATCAGGGAAATAAAAGACCTGCTTACCAGATTCGGGATCTCGATCAAATCGGTAAGCTTTTCCAAAGATATGCAAAACAACCTCATCGAAATCGAAAGTATCTCAAAAATTCTGCTTGAGCAGGACATGGATAAAATGATCGCCGAGTTCTCAAAAATCGAAGGAATTACCAGTTTTAAAATAAACTGAGACAAACATATTAAATAGAATCCCCGGCACCGTCGTCGGGGATTTTTATTTTTTTCGGGTTAAAGTTTGACCGCCGGACGCCGATAGTTTTCCTGTAATAAAGAAAATCGAACCGGAGGCAACATGAGCGCCCTAGCCCTACTGCAAAACATTTCGAACGAAGCCGATTACCTGATGACCCCGCAGGGTCCGGTGCCAAAGCATTGCAATGAATTCTGGACCGCAAAGCAGCGCCAGATGCATTCGCTGCACTATGCAAACTCATACAGGGCCTCATTCAAGCCTGAGCTGCCTGAATTCTTTATTAATAAATACACAAAACCCGGTGACACAATCGGCGACCCGTTCGGTGGCCGCGGCACAACTGTTCTGCAGGCAGCGCTCATGAACCGCAAGGGTCTGAGCAATGACGTTAACCCGCTTTCAGAAAGACTCGCTTTCCCTAAAATCAATCCGGTGAGTATCGAAGAAATCAGTGACCGGCTCGACAAAATCGATCTCAGTGCCCCGATCGATCTCGACACTGAAGATGATATGTCGATGTTCTATCACGCCGACACCTATCGCGAAATAATCAATCTGAGAAATTACCTGCGCACGCATCGTGACAATATTGACCGTTTTATTGAAATGACGGCGCTTTCAAGACTGCATGGCCATTCAAATGGTTTCTTTTCAGCCTATTCTTTCCCGCAGATTTCGATTCCGAAAGTAAATCAGGCGAAGATCAACCAGACTCGCGGCGTTGAACCGGACTATCGTGAAATCAAGTCGCGCATACTGAAAAAGGCAAAGACGACTCTGAAAAGCGGCGGACTGAAAGATCTGCAGCGGCTGGCCCGTTTCCATAGGCTGACCACCGGCGATTCACGCGATCTCAAAGGCTGGGAAAGCGAAAGCGTCAATCTTGTAGTCACCTCGCCGCCGTTCCTGAATCAGGTTGATTACGTTCAGGACACCTGGATCGAAACCTGGTTCTGCGACATTCCGCGCGAGAGCGTTGAAGACAAGATCGTGCAGACGCCAGATCTGCAGAAATGGACCGATTTTATCTCGGCAACTCTTTCTGAACTGCATCGTGTGCTTGCCAGGGGTGGTCTGGTGGCGATGGAAGTCGGTGAAGTGCGCTACCAGGGCGTAATTCTCAATCTCGATGAGATTCTCGTCAACCTGACCTGTCAGCGCCAGTATAATATGCATCAGTTCAAGGTCAGGGAAGTTTACGTGCAGAGTCAGCAGTTTACCAAGCTCGCGAACTGCTTCAAAGTTGAAAATAACAAGCTGGGCACGAATACCAACCGTATCGTGCTCATGGAAAAAATTTAAAGGCCAAACAGGAGGCAACTTATGCGAATCACGCCATTAGACATCTATCAGAGAGAATTCTCGCGAAAGAACATCGGCGGTCTCGACGAAAACGAAGTGTACGGCTTCCTCAAAAAGGTCGGCCGTGAATACGAAGCTGTTTACGCTGAAAACAAGTCGCTCAAAGACCAGGCTCAGCGCCTTACCGGCCAGATGGAAGACTATCTGGAACTCGAAAA
>JAKQKW010000010.1 GCA_029560455.1 Candidatus Rifleibacteriota bacterium | reverse complement strand
GCGGCAGCCACCACCACCGCGTGCCAATTCTGATCCGTCAATGGTGATGACGCAGCGGCCGTAGCGGTTGAGGTCGACCTTGTTTTCGACGACATCGGTGGCGTCGATGATGGCAAACCCTTTGCGGTCGAGTTCTTCAATCGTGTTGATATTGCGGCGATAACCGATGATGCGGCCAGGGCCGAGGGCGAAGAAATTGGCGCCGCTGTGCCATTGTTCGCGTTCCTGAATCCAGGAGTCGGAAGAGCCGCCGCACATGATAGGAATCATCGGCATTCCAAGCCGGTCGAGGGCGGTCAGCAGGTTGCGTTCTTCCGAGATTTTGACCTGGCCGTTGTCTATGCTTATCAGAACGGTTTTATAACGATTAGGCTGCATGATGACCGGTTCATAGATCATGCAGGTGTCGTGGTCGAGAAGTGTGAATACCATGTCTAGATGAATGAAGGATTCCGGGGTCAGTGGGAGTTCCTGGACGAGAATATGTTGTGGTTTTTTCAGTGCTTTGTAATGTTCGACAAGCAGGTCGACTGCTTCCGGGGTGCTTCTGGCACCGATGCCGATAATTAGAATGTCGTGCCGGGCGACCAGAACATCGCCGCCTTCTATGTGAGCGGTTTCTACGGCCTGCATGTTAAGAGTTTTAACCGAGAACATAGGGTGGTAATCGAAAATTGCTTCCATGATCATGGCTTCGCGACTTCTGACCTTGTTGGCCATGCGGGCAATCATTACCCAGTCATTGATAACCACCGAAAGATCGCGAGTGAAGAAAAAGTTGTGCAGCGGCCGCAGCGAGTAGCGTTCGTTACTGAGAAAGCGCGAGAGGTTGTCTTTTTTCATGAGAACCCCCTCGAGCAGGCAGCGGCAGAGATCTTTTTCTTTCATGGCCTGGAGTTCGGGCATGATGTCGAGGGCATTTTCGTTGCGGCAGATGCGTTCGATGAGGCTGGCTCTGACCTTGGAATTGTGAAGAACCTGTTCGAGAAGCTTTTTGACCTGAAAAACATTCGTGTGCTTTTCGAGAACGATACGCAGCTGGTCGTATTCGAGTGAGGCGACCGAAAGGTTGAGAACATCGCTGTAAAGAGCGCGTTCAGCATTGCCTGGGGTCATGTTTTCGATTTCGAGTCCGGGTGTATGCAGAATAACACCTTCGAGTTCGCCGATTTCTGAATTGACCGATACATCAAATTTATTCTGCTGTGATTTCATAGTCATCCTTTTTGGTTTCTCTAATCTGTGGGCAAACAGTATACAACAAAAGCGGGGGTTGTGCAACCCCCGCCCGAACTGCGATTCTGCTGGTGGATTATCTGGTGAAATCGGCCATAAATGATTTGATGAAGCTGATGATGTTTTCGGCCATGATGAAAATGGTCGGAACGAAAGTCAGAGTGATTAGAGTCGAGACGAGCAGGCCGCCCGAGACGGATATCGCCAGCGGCTGGTAAAAGTCGGCGCCGGCGCCGATGCCCATTGCCAGTGGGAACATGCCAAGGAGGGTTGTCATCATGGTCATCAGAATCGGTCTGAACCTGAGGCTGCCGGCTGCCATGGCTGCATCGAAGTCGCTTTCGTTCAATTCGCGCCGGCGCTGCAAAATGAACTCGATGAGGATAATGCCGTTATTGACCGCGATGCCGGCGAGCATGATGATGCCGATCATTGCAGTGACACTGAAAGCAAAGCCCATAACCCTCAGGCCGGTTACAACGCCGATATACGAGAGTGGGATCGTGAACATTATCAGGAAAGGGTAAAGCAGAGATTCAAACTGAGAAGCCATGATCATATAGACAAGCAGAACCGATGCCAGCAGCGCGACGGCAAGGTATTGGAAGGCCTTGACCATTTCTTCGTTTTCGCCGCCGAAGTTGATGACGTAGCCCGGGGGCATTTTGATGTCTTTGATCTTTTCGTTGATGTCGTTGGTAATGGCGCCGATGGGTCGTTCATCAGGGTTAGCCTGAACAATCAGGCGGCGCGCAATATTTTTGCGCTCAATGACACTGTAACCGGTTGCCGGCATAAATTTCGCCACCTGGCCGAGCTTGATGAACTTGCCTTTTTCGAGCGAGATTTCGAGGTCTTTGAGTTTGGCGATTTTATCTTTTGCGAGATCGGCGGCTTCGACACGAATGTCGAATTCGTCGTTGTTTTCGCGGTATTTGCCGGCGAGGGTACCATAAACATGGCTGCGGGCCATTTCGGCAATCTTGACCAGACTGAGGCCCATATCACGAATCTTTTCGCGGTCAAAAACGAGTCTGAATTCGGGTCGCCCGGTTTTGATGCCATTTTCGAGATCTTTAAGGCCAGGAATGTCTTTGATGCGCTCGTAGACCTGCAGGCAGATTTCTTCGATAACTTCGAAGTCATCGCCCATGATTTCGATCTGAATCGACTTACCGCGCGAAGGTTTGCCCATTTTCGGTTCTTTATAGTCGATGGTGCGGATGCCTGGAATAATATCCACCTGCGGGCGAACCATGTCGATAATATCTTTTGTCGCTTTGGTACGTTCGCTTTTGGGGGTCAGTTTAACCGCCAGGGTGCCTTTGCCGACGGCTGAGTTGGTGATGACCTTGCTGATTTCGGGGATTTGCAGAAGGGCAGTTTCGATCTGCTTCGTGATTTCGTCGGTTTTTTCGACGCTGGTGCCTTCGGGAGTTTCGAATTCGATAGTCATTTCACCGCGGTCCATGTCTGGGAAAAAGCTCATCGCCGGCTGATTGAATATTGCCAGAAGAAATACAGCCAGAATTGCCAGGCAGTAGGCGAGGCGCAGATACCAGTGTTTCAGAAGAGATTTCAGAACCTGAAGATAGATGCGCCGGAGCACATTCATGATCAGGCCGTCAATTATCGGAAAGAGGATTTTTGCGGTGAGAAAATTAAATGCTTTGAAGAGGGCGGCGATTAAAAGAGGCAGCAGCAGAATGGTCAGAATAATCGCTGCCGAAGCGAGAAGACTGTCAAACCCGGGGTTGAAGGAATGCCCGGCCAGAGGCGTTTTTTCAAGCAGCCTGATAACTGCCGGGTTGTTCAAGCCAAAATAGAACCCGAGCGCCGGAAGAGAGAACAGACTGATAAAGGCCGTGACAGATTTGAGCGGGTGTTTCTGCGCCCATTGAACCAGGGCTCTATACATTCTTACGATGATGGTTTCAATGAAAAGACCATCAAGAACGAGAAATCTCGAACAAAGCATCGGCAGAAAGGTGATTGCCACCAGAAGTGACGCCAGCAGCGAATAGATGATTGCCAGTGACATGTTGAAGAAGATTTCGCCAACAACTGCCGGAACGAAACCGATCGGCAGAAAAACTGCGACTGTGGTAGCGGTTGAAGCAAGGACCGGCATGAAAACTTCTTCAGAAGCTTTGGTAGCCAGCTCTATGCGGTCTCCCTGCGGGTTTTCTGCATAGAAACGGTAGATGTTTTCCATGACGACGATGGCGTTGTCGACCATCATACCGATGCCAAGCGCGAGACCGCCAAGGGTCATGAGGTTGAGAGAGATGTCTTCATGGAATGACAGAAAGCCGAAGGTTGAAACGATGGCCAAGGGAATGCTGGTTCCGATAATGATGGTCGAGCGGTAGTTCTGCAGAAAGATGAACAGAACGATTATGGCAAGCATGCCGCCGATGAGAGCGTTATCTTTGACCATCTGAATCGTGTCTCTGATAAAGCCGGTCTGGTCGTTGCCAACGGTGATGGTCAGGCGACCCTTATATTTTTCTACAAGCTTGGGAATCAGGTTTTGAGCTGCATCGGATATGAGAACCGGGTTGGCGTCGGCGGTTTTCTTGATTTCGAGAGTAACCGAAGGCTGGCCGTTGATGCGCGAGGTTGATTCGATTTCTTTGTATTGATCGTCGATGGTGGCGATTTCTGAGAGATAGATCGGCCGACGGTTGATTTCCTTGATGATGATGGTGCCAAGCTGCTGCGGGTTTTTGACCTGACCTTCGGAGCGCAGCAGGTATTTGAATGAACCTTCGTTGATGTTGCCAAGCGGAGTGTTCTGGTTGTCTTTGTTGACGGCGGTGATTACGTCGTCAATGGTCAGTTCATAGGCGAGCATGCGTTCAGGGCTGATTTTAACCCTGATTTCGCGCTGCAGGCCGCCCTTGACTTCAACGTTGGCGACGCCGCTGATCTGCTGAAACGCTGGTTTGATCTCGCGGTCGGCGATACGACGCAGTTCGACGAGGTCATAGTTCCCGCCCAGAGCAATGTTCAGAACCGGAAAAGCGTTGATGTCGACCTTCGAAACCGTTACCTGTTCCATGTCGCGGGGCAGGTTGCGCTTGGCCTGGTCGACTTTAGCGCGCAGGTCGACAGCGGCCAGATCGAGGTCGGTGCCGAATTTAAAGTTGATTACGGTCTGTGAATAGCCTTCGGCTGAGTATGATTCGATTTTGTCGATGTTTTCGACCGAGTTGATTTCGTCTTCGAGCTTTTTGGTGACGATGGTTTCGATTTCGGCCGGATCGACGCCGGGGTAGGGGGCCTGCACGAAAGCGACCGGAATATCGATATTCGGGAAAAGCGCGACGTTAAAGGTAAGAAAGGCACCGAAGCCAATCAGTGCCATGCCAAGCATCAGCATGGTAACCGAAATAGGGCGATTGATTGATGTTCTTGGTATGCTCATATTACTCTTTCAGG
Source organism: Candidatus Rifleibacteriota bacterium (assembly GCA_029560455.1). The sequence goes on along the minus strand of JAKQKW010000010.1, from coordinate 12,994 downwards.
TTCACTTGCTGGCAGCATCGCCGGTGGCCGGCTTCTGTTGCCCATTACCGTTGCCATTACCATTACCATTACCATTGTTTCTGACAATTACCTCACTGCCGTTATCGAGGCTGTCCTGGCCGACGGTGATGATTTCGCTGTCGAGATTTATCTGGTCGGCATAGCTTGATTCGCCTTCCTGGGCAATCAGGTTGATTTTATTGCGAAGCGCCTTGCCATTTTTGACGGTGAATACATACAGGTCGCCACGGAAGTTACGAATGGCCTGTGACGGAAAAAGCGGCGCGTTATCGAACTGTTCGAGGGTGATACTGCCTTTAACAAACATATTGCCGCGGAAAAACAGATCGGGGTTTTTCACTCTTATGCGCACTTTGAAAGAGCGCGAGTTATCGGCATAGAGGTCGATGTGCTCGACGACACCTTCGTATTTGTCTTCAATAAGACATTTCTGGCCCTTTCTGATATTTCTGATTTCAGATTCGGGGATGCGGGCGTCGACGTAGATGTCGTCGAGATCAATGATCTTACCCATATTCTGGCCGCGGGCCATCGCCTGGCCGAGTTCAATCGAGCGGTCGACACAATAGCCTGCGATTGGCGCTCTGATGATACAGCGGTCGAGATCGAGCTTGGCCTTGTCATAATCTGCCTGAGCCTGCTTTGCCGTGGTTTTGCCCTTGATGTAGTTGGTCAGGGCGGCGTCGAGGCTTTTCTGAGTGATTGCCTTGTTGTCGAAGAGGGTTTTGTTGCGTTCGTAGTCTTTTTCGTCATCCTGCAGCTGCTGTTTGGCGCGCTCAAGAGCGGCTTCCATCTGACGTAGGGTGATGGCGAAGCGGATATCGTCGATTTTGCCGAGTGGCTGACCGAGTGCGACTTTTTGCCCGTCTTCGACCATTATCTGTGAAACCGGGCCGTTGACATCGGCGGCGGCGTAGGCTTCTACAACTGGTCTGGTTTCGCCGGTGAACTGCAGCAGTTTTCTTATGGTTCCTGACTGTGGTTTGACGGTTACGACGCTGGTTTGGCCGAAAGAGGCGACAGAGGCAAACAGCAGAGAGAAAAGGCAGGCGATGATTCGAGGTTTCATTTATTTTCTCCAAGTTTCAGGGTTTGCATGAGAAAGTCGGTGTTGAGAACCGAGGCGTTCTGGTCGAGATTGAACAGTTCATCGAAGCGGTGCAGCAGCAGCAGGATTTCGGCGAGGCGCTCACGCTCGTCGTAGAAGGCTTTGATGGCAGTCTGAGAAGAGTTGGTCAGCAGGCGCTGAGCATCGATAAGTTCGACGATCGACGAGGCCCCTTCCTGATAGCGGGTAAAAACGATGCGCATATTTTCGATGCTCTGTTCGACCATCTTTTCGGCGAAGCTGATGCGGGCGAGGGCTTCGTTGTAGTCGGCCACTGCCTTTTCGAGCAATGCTTTTTTGGTGTTCGAGAGGTCCTGGATGCGAAGTTTTACGATTTCTTCAGACTTCTGCGCGAGTCTGACGGCATTTTCAATGTCGTTGCCGTTATAGACAGGCGTGCTGAGAATAAAAGTGGTGGCGAAGTCGCGGGTACCCTCTATCGGGCCGATCTTACGCCCATGATTGTATGAAGCATCGATGGTCAGAGTTGGCAGATTAGCACTGCGGGCCGACCTTACCGTTTTATTGAGAATCTGCAGGTCGGTGCGGGCGAGGTTGATGTCATTATCAATCTTGAAGAGGTCGGGAAGCAGGCTTTCGGTAGTGTGACTGGCCGGCGAGAATCTGAGGCCCTTCGCCAGGTCGAGCTTGATTTCTTCAGGGTTCTGAATGTCGAGAACGGCGGCGAGATCGTATTTTAGGTCACCAAAGCTGTTGCGGGCCTTTACCAGTTCTGAGTTTGAATTCAGCTGCTCAACTTCGATTCTGAGAATATCGTTGCGCAGCACCAGTCCGAGTTCTTCGTTCAGTTTGGCAACTTTCATCAGTGCGGCGATCAGAATCAGGTCGGTTTCGTGAATTTTCATCAGTTCCTGATCGCGCACCATCTTGAAGTAGATGCGGGTCAGATCGCGCAATACCTTGATTTTCTGGTTTTCCTTGTAGGTTTTCTTCATGTCTGATTTCAGGGCGGTGATTTCGCGCTGAATCATCGGAATCCGGCCCAGACCGGGGTAGCTCTGGGTAAGCTTGAGCGAGTAGCTCAGCATGTTATCGATGCTGGCCGGGCTTTTTTTCTGGTAATCGTCCTTAAAATCCTTGTGGGTTTTGCTGACGTTGAAATTAACGTCTGGAATAAGGGCGTTGAATGCTTTTTTTTCTTCAATAAAGCTCTGTTCAATTTCGAGGTCAGAGATCTGCAGACTGAGATTGCGTGAAAGTGCCGTCTGTGCAAGTTCTGCAAGATTGGCCGACCAGCCCGCTGTAAGATGCAGGCAGAAAAGCACGAGGGTGGGAATCAGTTTGCGGTGAATCATTGTGGCAGTACTCCCTTGAGAATGATTTCGACGGTTTCTTCGAGTTCCTGGGCGGTGGCCGGAAGGCCGAGTTTGTAGTCACGGAAAAGATAGAAATGCGCGGCGCCAAACAGGGTCGAGGTTATGGCCTCGGGTTTGAATGGCTTGATTCTGCCCATTTCGATCTGTTGCTGCAGGTATTTGTGCAGATAGGCAATGCTGGGCAGGTGTTTCGGGTGGCAGTTCGCAGTGCGGTCACCAGTCTGCTGGTCGCGGGCGAATTTTACGAGGCCGAGGCGCTGGTGCTGTTTAAAAACCCTGATCGTGGTCTGCATGGCCGCCTGCATGAAATCGGCGGGTGGCATGGTATATGGGCAGCTGCTTTCGAGTTCAGCAAGAAGGTAATCGCGAAAGCGGTTTTCGAGGGTTTCAAAAAGGGCTTCCTTACCGATAAAGTAGCGATAAAATGTGCCTTTGCCACAATTGGCGCGACTGACGATGTCGTCAATCGTGGTGCGCTCGAAGCCTTTTTCGTAGAAAATATCGAGGCCGGCTTCGAGCAGCAGATCTTTTTTGGTTGGTTTGCGTGCCATTTAATAAATCTTTCAAAAAAAATGCGAGACTGACTAGTCAGTCCGTTTTAGCTGAAAGATCAAAAAATGTCAATAGCACCCATAGCATTACCGGTGCATTATAAAATCCCGTGTTTCTGGGACAAATACCTGGAGTTGTTTGGGGAACAGCAATTTTGCATGGTTAATGCAGATAATTGATCAGAGAAGAAAAAGAGAAAAATAAGAAAATGTTTGGTTGACGGCGTTTGTGCATTTATCATTACAGAGTTAAATCAAATACTTGCGTGCAGGGAGATTTCAATGGAACAGGGTATGGGCAGAATGTCGTTTTCACGGGCCCTGGTGGTCATAATTTTTCTTATCATATCTCTGGTCGGCGGTTTGATGTATTTCGGTGCCTCGCCGCATATTCCGATTCTTCTGACCGCGGCTTTTGCTGCGGTTGTTGCCATACGCTCAGGTTTTTCGTGGGCAGAAATCGAAAAGGGCATTCTGAACACGATCGGCATGGGCATGCAGTCGATTCTGATTCTGATGATTATTGGTTGCATTATCGGCGTCTGGGTGCTTGCGGGCATTGTTCCGGCGATGATTTACTATGGCCTGAAGATTATTTCACCAGGTATTTTTCTGGTGGCAACCTGTATTATCTGCGCCATAGTTTCCCTTGCAACCGGCAGTTCCTGGACCACTGCAGCCACCGTCGGTATCGCTTTGATGGGAGTTGGCGCAGGTCTTGGCATTCCGGCCAGCATGGTGGCGGGGGCCATCATTTCTGGTGCTTATTTTGGTGACAAGATGTCGCCGCTTTCAGACACGACGAATCTGGCGCCGGCAATGACCGGTGCGAAACTGTTCGATCATGTCAGGCACATGGTCTGGACAACCGGCCCGAGCATGCTGATCGCATGTGTGATTTATGCGTTCATGGGTATGAGTTTCGCGGGCAAAGAGCTTGACGTTGCCGGTATCAACACGATTCTCGACACGCTGGCAAAAAATTTCGCAATCAATATCTGGCTGCTGATTCCGCCGATTCTGGTTATCGGAATGGTGATAATGCGTACACCCGCTCTGCCAGGGTTATTCGGCGGGGTGGTGCTCGGTGGTCTGTTCGCGGCAATCTTTCAGAATGCCGGGATGGCGGCAATCATCAAGGCAGCACATTCGGGTTTTGTTTCTGAAACCGGGGTCGCAGCAGTTGACAAGTTGCTTACCCGCGGAGGTCTCGAAAGCATGATGGGCACGATTTCGCTGATCATGATCGCCCTTTCCCTTGGCGGGGTCATGGAAAGCTCCGGGATGCTGCATTCTATCGCCCTGAGAATTTTGACCTATGCCCATTCTACCGGCTCGATGGTAGTGGCTACGTTTTTTACCTGTGTTTTCTGCAATCTGGCGGCGGGCGACCAGTATCTTTCGATTGTCATACCTGGTCGTATTTACAAAGATGCCTTCGAAGAAAAGGGGCTGGCACCGAAAAATCTGTCACGTTGTCTTGAAGACTTCGGCACTCTCACTTCGCCGCTGGTTCCATGGAATACCTGCGGGGCCTTTATGGCAACGGCTTTGGGCATTCACCCATTTGCCTATCTGCCCTATGCATTTCTGAACCTGATAAACCCGGTTATTTCGATTATTTACGGTTATACCGGCATTAGTATGGAACCGGCAGTGCATGAGGATGCGCGAGACTGAGCGGCTTGAGCCGGGAGGCGAAATTGAAGCAATCTGAGGTGACCGTCACAAGTTTTTTCGGTCTGGCGCCGGAATTTTCGCAGGCGATGCAGATTCGCACCGCGGTTTTTGTTGAGGAGCAGCGGGTGCCGGTCGAGCTGGAACGTGATGAGTTTGACGCGATTGCTACACACGTGTTGCTTAAGATTGGCGGTGAACCTGCCGGCACCGGGCGCATTTTCCCTGACCCGCAGGAACGTGCGACGATTCGGCTTGGCCGGGTTGCAGTTTTAAAGGCGTTTCGCGGTCGAGGTCTTGGCAATCTGATTGTGACTGAGCTGCTGCGGCAGGCGCAGAGCAAGGCCGGTTGCCGGCAGGTGCTCATTCATGCGCAGAAACAGGTTGAGGCCTGGTATGCGGCGATGGGTTTCGTGGCGTTTGGTGCCGAATTTGTCGAGGCTGGTATTGTACACCGCGAAATGGTTTATGTGCTAAAATGAAAAACCGCCCTGCCTTGCGGCGGGGCGGCCAGTTTAAGCTGGATTAATAGCGATCTCTGCCACCGCGATAGCCGCGGTCGCCTTTATCGTCGTAATCATCGCGATCGTTGTAACCGCCGCGACCACCTCTGTCGCCTCTATTGTCGCTGCGATAGCCGCCGCGATCGCCACCGCGGGGTCTGCTGTCACTGCGGGCTTCTTTGGGGCGAGCCTGGTTGATTTTCAGGTTGCGACCGTTCATGTCTGCTTCGTTCAGAGCCTGGATGGCTGCTTCGGCGGCTGAATTGTCAGGCATTTCAACAAACCCGAAACCTTTTGATCTGCCGGTATCGCGATCTTTGATGATGCTCGCGCTTGTTACTTCACCGTACTGACCAAACATGTTTTTGAGCTGTTCTTCGGTTGCACTGTAGGGCAGGTTACCAACGTAAATGTTCATTCAGAAAAATCCTTAAAGGCGTGATGTCCGGGGTGATTTCGCGAACTGGCCGCAAACCGGGAAAACCACCAGAGAAACCGGTTTACAACCACAAACCAGGCTGGTTTGCAGAACAATTGAATCATAACCGCGAATTCTTTTTTTGTCAAGTCATGCAGCAGGTTTTTAAGGGGGGCAATACCTGATAATACTGACTGGTAGCTGTAAGTGTGTTGAAAGCCTCTCCAGTAGCCGTTTTGATAAAAATCCTCCATGTGCCTGAACCGTGATAGAAATGGCAGAGTAATTTAAGAAATTTTCGTAAAACAGGTGACAAAATGAGTAACCAGAACCGTGAAGCGATCAAGGCAAGTCTGATTTATGGTCTGCACGACCGGCCGCCGCTTGGCGAGGCTATTTTTGCGGCTTTGCAGCATCTGATAGCGATTGTCGTCTCAATAATGACGCCGGCGCTGATTATCTGCAGCGTGCTTGGCATTAACGCTGCCGACACCAGTTACATTGTCAGTATGTCGCTGCTGGTTTCGGGTGTTGCCACTTTTATTCAGGTTAAGAAAATCGGCTTCGTCGGTTCAGGCCTGCTCAGCATCCAGGGTACCAGCTTTGCATTTATCGGCGTCCTCATCGCTGCCGGAAAAAGCCACATCGGTGCCGGCAATTCGCCGGAGTCGGCGCTGCCGCTTCTGTTTGGCCTCTGTTTCGTCGGCTCATTCATCGAAATGATCTGCAGTCGGTTTATCAAGCCCCTGCGCCTTCTGATTACGCCTCTGGTGTGTGGTATTGTCGTGACGCTTATTGGCATGACCCTGATTGGCTCTGCGGTAAAGAGCTGTGCCGGCGGGCAAACGGCCATTGACGGTTTTCTGAATGGCAGTGTGCCGGCTTCGGTGATTCAGAACAATCTGTTGCTGGCTTTTATTGTTGTTGCGACGATTCTGATTTTTAACAGCCTCAATAACCGCTGGATCCGCATGAGTTCGATTTTTGTCGGCCTGATTTTCGGCTATGCCATCGCTGCAATCGGCGGCAGAGTTGATCTCAGCGCCATGCCGGTTTCGAGCTGGGTGATGGTTCCGCTGCCTTTTAAATACGGCTTTAATTTTGATATTTCGGTATTTCTAGGTATCGCTTTGCTGTACCTTGTGACCCTTGTTGAAACCATCGGCGATATTACGGCGACCTCTCTGGTTTCTGGCGAACCGCTCGAAGGCGATGTCTATCTGGAAAGGGTCACCGGTGGCGTTTTTGCTGACGGTTTCAACTCGCTGCTGGCTGCGGTATTCAATACTTTTCCGAATACAACTTTCAGCCAGAACAACGGCATCATTCAGCTGACCGGTGTTGCGAGCCGTTATGTCGGCTATTTCGTCGCCGGTTTTCTTACAATTCTAGGCCTGATTCCGTATTTCTCGGGATTGGCCACCCTGATGCCGGCGCCGGTTCTTGGCGGCGCTACTTTTCTTATGTTCGGTACCGTTGCAGCTTCTGGCATAAGAATTATCGCCACGCAGCATATCGACCGGCGCGGCACGCTTATTCTGGCGGTTTCAATGGCAGCCGGCCTCGGCGTCAGCTTTGAGCCGGCACTGATAAAAGCTCTGCCGCAGTCTCTGCATGGCATGCTGAGTTCTGGCATAATTTCTGGCGGCCTGACAGCGATAGTTCTCAATTTTGCTCTGCCCGGCAGCCCTGCCGAATACCTTCAGGCAAAACCCGCCGACGTCAGCATGCGCCCCGAAGTTGAATAAGAGCGATTGTAATTGCTGCATTCAGTTACCGGCATAGCCCGGGACTGACTACAGTTCACCGATTTTCTGCTCCGATTTCTATTTGTATATTGTATGTTGCATAAAAAATGTAACCTTGGTCGGATGCGTGAATTTTATTGGCCGGTGCGCACCATTTGCAGAAGTGCAGTTAAAAATACCTTTCTGTGCCATGGCAGGCAGACGTAAACTTACATGGTAGTTTTTTATATTAAGAGGGGGCTTTAAATGCGAAAAATTAATTTGCTGATCGCGGTTCTTTTCATGTCTCTGGTTGCTTTTGCCGCTCAGGCTCAGACCATCGAGCAGAACTTCTTTCATCAGCTGAAAATTGGCGAAGCAGCCCAGAGCTGGGAACACCGCATCGACCTGCCTGAAACCGCTTCCATGCAGGGCAAGATTTTTGTCGCCCGCAACCTCGACCTGCGTATGGGAAAACTGGTTATCGAACGCGAAATGCTGACTCCCACCTTCTATTATGTTAAGGTCAGACTGCCGAAGCACCCTGAAGTGCCAATGGCCGGCAATCTCAAAGTAGAACTGAAGATCGGTGATGTGCCTTCAGCTCAGAAGCCAGAAGCTCCGACCGCCCTCGCTCTTGCTGAAGTCGGCGCCACTCTGAAGCCGATTTTTACCTGGAAAACCGACAGTCGCTATGCTGCTGTAACTCTTTTCGATCTTACCGAACAGAAAACCATCTGGGAAAGAGTCGCCACCATCAACGGTCATATTGGTTTCGACGAAGGTTACCTGAAAAAAGATCACCGCTATCGCTGGGCTGTTAAAGTCAGCGGCGAAAACGGCAAATACTCAGCCGAAACTGTTGCCGGTTTCAAGATCGTCGAACAGAACGGTATCGTCGTAGCGATTCCTGAATAAACCGTAAATCGAACGCAATAAAGCAAAGCCCCCGGCCGGTTCAACCCGGTCGGGGGCTTTTTCTTGCTGCAGCTACAGTTTTTAAACCTGATGCGGCCTGGCTTTTATGGCAAAAAGCGCAGGCTGCCTTTGATCAATTTCCGGCAGCAGCGGCGGGCGGCTCGGTTGCGGCAGGTGCCGGAGCCGGGTTTTCGGTCGTGGCTGAGTCAGTATCGCCAGCGGCGCCAGATTGCGCGTCGGCCGGGGCATCGGTCGGAACCGGGGTGATTTCGGAGCAGACAAATTCGTCGCCGGTCAGTTTGAAGAAGTAGAAGCCGGCGGTCGGACCTGCGTCTTCATTGAAGATTTTACCGAGGGCGCGAATCTGGTTTTCGGGCATGAAAACGATGTCTTCACCGTTTTTCTGATACATGTCTGAGACCATGAAGTCACGGCTCAGCTGTTCTTTTTCGTATTTAAAGTTCATGCCGACGAACTTTTTGCCGGCGGCGTCGTATTTGAATACGTAGAGGGCGCTGGTTTCGGGGCCGGTCATGGCAGCGGTGATGATTTCGGGCACGCCGTCACCGGTCAGATCTTTGACTGTGAGCGGGCTGGCAGCGCCGTCGATGATGAACAGTTTTTCCTGTTCGCCGAGGGGCAGCGAGGCCCACATTTCTTTGCCGTCGACGCCGAGCACTTTCAGGGTGACGGTTCCCTTGTCGATGCGCTTGATCACGTTGAATTTAGCTTCGTTGAGAACGATCGAGTTTTCAGAAAGAACCGGGTTGGTTTCGCCGGGCACTTCGAGGTCGGCGAATACCGGCGCTGTGTACATCAGGGCTGCGGCAAACAGAGAAGAGAGAAGTATGCGTTTCATTGATTTACCTCGTTATTTAACGTCCCACTGGTAGAAGTTGTTGGCTTTCATGATGCCAATCAGCTTGGAAGCGTAGTTCGGGTCGGTTGCGTAACCGGCTTTGTGAATTTCCTGGGCGTAGCGGTCAGGGTTGTTCTTATACTGCAGCGCATAGCCGTAGCGCGAGTTCTGCAGCAGCTTGGCGTGATCGTCGAACGATTCCTGCCAGCTGTGGTATTTGCGGAAATTATCCTGGATGGTGATCATGCGGCCGTTAACGAATTCCTGGGTCGAAACTCTGGTCGAGCCGGCGGGGCCGGTACCTTTGATGCCGAACATGTTTTTTGCATCACCGATGCTCGAAGAGCCCCAGCCGGTTTCGAGGGCTGCCTGAGCCAGGGTTACGGAAGCGGGCACGCCGGTTCTGCGCATATTTTCGCGGGCGACCGGGCCGAAGACTCTTGAGAATTCTGCGGGTGAAAGCTTGCCGCCCTTGTAGCTCGAGATGGCACCGGTATCAGCGGCTGAGCTCGAACTTGAAGAGCTACTTGAGCTGGAGCTGGACTTGTTTTTTGAACCTTCATCGGAGGCGGTTTTGCCTTCGTTCATCGACAGATGCCCGCCGTTGCGGGTGTCGCCGGGGTAGTAGGGTTCTTCCTGGGAAGCGGGGGCGCCGGGGATCGAGATGTAGTTTTTGTGCATATAGCCTTTTTTGCCATCGATCTCGACCTGGTAAAATTCGCCCGAAACGCCGGTAACGGTTACTGAGCTACCGGGTTCGAAGAGACCAAGAACGACGCCCCAGGGCCACGAGCGCAGGCGCAGGCGACTGCCGGCTTCGATTGTACCGGCAACCGGAAATTTGTCATCAACTTTGGTGTTTTTGTCACCGGTGGCGACATTGGTTGAGTCATCTGGTTTTACAGCGTCTTCTGTGAACGGGGTGGCCGCCAGAAGAGAAAAGCAGGTGCCCAAAAATACTATTAAAAACATAAATGCAAGTTTTTTCATGGAATTTCTCCTTCTGAATATGCAAATTATACTGCAACTTTTTAAAAATAGTTTTTTAAATTTAATTCTTGAAAGAATACTAAAAGGGTGTCATAATAGTGAAGAGATTCACAACGGGGGGTAGAGAATGCAGATTAAACTGAATACCTTTGATGTGTTGATGGCGGCGGTCAAGCTTGAAATGCGCGGCGCCAGGTTCTATGCCGATGCCGCAAAAATGGCTTCGGGCAGCGAAATGCAGTTGCTGACACAGCTTGCTGAAATGGAAGCGGGGCATGCGAAGCATTTCAGCGATATTCTGGCCGAATTCGAAAAGAGCTCTGATGAACGGCAGCCCGATACTGATGAAGAGTCAGATGCTTATCTGCAGGCTCTGACTTCAGACCGCATTATATCAACCGAATGCCAGATCGAAGATGGTGATACTTACCCCGAAATACTTGAAAAGGCCATGCTGATCGAGAAAAATTCGGTATTTTTCTACACCTCGGTCAAATACAGTCTTTTGAACGAAAAAGCGGTGCCCGATCTTGACCGCCTGATTGGTGAAGAAGTCGGTCATTTCAAGGCGCTCAGTGATGCTCTGGCCGCCTGGCGCGGCAGAAACCGTTAAGGGAGCAGCAGATGTCAGCATACGATTATTCGCGCGAAGAATTTGCCGCCGTTTTTGCCGAACTACAGAAGACTTATCAGATTTATGGCCCGAAAAGATTCGTTGGCCGCGGGCGTTTTTCTGATACCGACCTGATCAGATATGCGCCTTTGGTCTCGTTAGACGATCTGGAACTGACCGAAAAGAGCAGTTTGTCGCCAAAATCACTGGTTTTTCCGGCCGATGAAACGATTTTTCATTTTAACGATCACGAATTCAGCCAGCCGCAGCTTAAAGAGAACGGTGAAATCATCGTGCTGCTGCGCCCATGTGATATAAACGGTTTTGCCCGCCTCGACAAAATGTTTCTCGAAAACGGCGGTCAGGCTGATCCTTATTACCAGCGGCGACGCCAGCGCCTGCATTTTTTCATGATCGAATGTCGTGAATCATTCGAAAACTGTTTCTGTGTCAGCATGAAATCGAACATCACCGACAATTATGAAGTTGCACTGCGCTTTTCCGGTGACCGGGTTGCGGCGCAGATCAAAGATCGGCGTTACGAAAGCCTGTTCGGTCAGAAGGGCCACACCGTCAGCTTTTCCCCTGAGTTTGTCAGCGGCAATGACAAGCAGGTCGAGCTGCCGACCGTCGAGACAATGCCGGCCGAAATGTTCAACCACAAAATGTGGGAAGAATACGACAGCCGCTGTATTGCCTGCGGGCGCTGCAATACTTCGTGCGTGACCTGCAGCTGCTTCAGCACTGTCGATCTTTTTTATGCCGACAGCCGGCAGTGTGGTGAGCGGCGGCGCGTCTGGGATGGCTGTCACCTCGATGGCTTTTCTGACATGGCCGGCGGGCATTCGTTTCGCAAGAACAAGGGTGAACGCATGCGTTTCAAGACTTTTCACAAAATTTATGATTTCAGAAAGCGCTTCGGGTTCGACATGTGCGTCGGCTGCGGTCGCTGCGACGACGTCTGCCCAGAATATATTTCGTTTTCGAGCTGTATAAACAAGCTCAGCCGAACTCTCAAAGGGGGCAGCGATAAATGAGCGGTAATCCCTATCAGCCTTTTCCGGTGAAGATCACGAAAATTGTCAACGAAAGTGACGTTGAATTCACGATGACGGTCGATGCGAGTCTTGACATGGTGCCCGGGCAGTTTTTTCAGGTATCGTTGCCGAAGATTGGTGAAGCGCCGATTTCGATCAGCAATTATGGCAAAAACTGGCTGCAGTTCACAATTCGCGCGGTCGGGCGTCTGACCGGGGCGATCCAGAATCTGAGAGTTGGCGAGAATCTGTTCATTCGCGGGCCTTATGGGCACGGGTTTCCGGTCGAGAAGTTCGTCAACAGCAATTTGATCATCGTTGCGGGCGGCTCGGGCGTGGCGCCGGTAAGGCCGCTGATCAGTCAGATCGTTGCCGGCACGCTGCCGGTTAAATCGTTGAAGCTGATTACCGGCTTCAAATCAAAAGAAAGCATACTTTTTACTGACGATATTCAGGTCTGGAAGCAGAAATGCGACATGACCCTGACGATCGACAAACCCCAGGACGGCTGGAACGGCGATACTGGCCTGGTGACCGAGCATATCCGCAGACTGAAGCTGGATATGCCTGATAACTATCAGGTTATTGTTGTCGGGCCGCCGGTGATGATGAAGTTTGCGACTGCCGAATTCAGACTGCTCGGTATACCGGTCGACAACGTCTGGGTTTCGTTCGAGCGCCTGATGTCATGCGGGCTTGGTAAATGCGGGCATTGCAAGATCGATTCGACCTATATCTGCGTCGATGGCCCGGTAATGAACCTGTCGCACGCTGCGACACTTATCGACTGAGAGGTAAACCATGTCACTCGATCTGAACAGAAAAACCGTTGCCAAAAATGCCTTCAGAATCACCAAGCGACGCAATCACACAGCGATCAGAATAAGGGTGCCGGGTGGGCATCTCAATGCCTCGCAGATTGCCCGGATTGCAAAAATCGCCGAGCAGTTCGGTGACGGCAACCTGCATATAACGACTCGCCAGGGCTTTGAGATTCCGAATATCCCGTTTGAGAAGATGGCCGAAGTTAATGCGGCTCTCAGGCCTCTGATCGAAGAGCTCGAACTCGAACATGGGGTTAAGATCGACAACCCGGCAGCGGGTTACCCGGCGGCGGGCATGCGCAATATTTCGGCCTGTATCGGCAATCGCACCTGTCCGTTTGCCAATACCGATACGACGGGCCTGGCGCAGCGCATCGAAGCGGTTGTCTACCCGCACGATTTTCATACCAA